>DATJKY010000591.1:0-21485 GCA_035490955.1 Terriglobia bacterium
AATTTATTTTGGTGCGGCCCCGGAGCGCACGCCACACCAGGCGCGGAGCTGGTGTGCGGCCTGTTCGTCCCAACGACCAGCCAGTGGTTGAATCCGGAAGCTAGGGTTGTGTCCGTTCCCGCCGCATTGCTAGGCCTCTAACGAAAGGATAGGTGTCGCTCTGCGCGAGGGCCCTCTTGCGTTGCGCTTTTTGCCACAAGGTAAGTCGACCATCACTTGGCGCTATCCGCCTCATGGCGGCGCGCAGCACCTGGGCGCGACGTTTGTGACCGTCCGATTCAGGAACCTTTGTGTGGCCGTCAGCATCCAAGACTGAACCCTAAGGAAGTGGGGGCTATTCTCGCGGACATCTGATCGCGAAGTGAGGTTCCTTGGTGGCAGCCACGTCGTGCTGCCGCTCGGAGATGGGAAGGGCGGGGATTCGGGAAGGAACAGAACCATGAGGACTCGAGCGTTAGGGCAGCTTGGCTCCAACTGCAACGCTCTGCTGCGCGTCGCGGCCGACATGGTTTTGCTTACCACTTCCATCTTCTGCATCGCCGCCTGCTCCGGTAACGGCGCGCGTGGTAACCCTGAGCAGCCGAAGCAGGCCATGATGTTCCCGGCCGTGCCGGTGATGGTCGGCACCGTCTCGCTCAAAACGGTTCCAGTCGAGGTTCGGGTCATCGGCAACGGTGAGGCTTACTCCACCGTACAGGTGAAATCACAGGTGGACGGTCAAGTGGAGCACGTCTATTTCCAAGAAGGCCAAGATGTGAAGAAGGGCGACTTGCTCTTTACAATCGATCGCCGCCCCTTTGAAGCCACACTGCAGCAAATGCAGGCGAATTTGGCTCGGGATGTGGCGCAAGAGAAAAATGCCGAAGCGCAAGCCGAGCGCAACGAGCAACTCTTCAAGGAAGGGATTATCTCCAAGGACCAGTACGACCAGTTCCGCACGAATGCCGATGCCTTGAAGGCCGCGGTGCGAGCGGACCAAGCGGCGGTAGAAAATGCGAAGATCCAGCTGGGCTACTGTTCGGTCTACTCTCCCATCGATGCGCGAACCGGCGCGCTGATGATTCATCCAGGAAACGTGGTAAAGGCCAACGATGCAGCGTTGGTGGTGGTCAACCAGATCGCCCCGCTGTACGTCAACTTCTCGGTGCCGGAGCAGTATCTGGCCGAAATCAAGCGGTTTATGGCGGGCGGCCGGCTGCAGGTGCGAGCCACCGCTCCCAATGACCAACAGCATTCCGAGGACGGCTTCGTATCATTCGTCAACAACACTGTCGATGCCAATACAGGAACCATCCTGCTGAAGGGAACCTTTGCCAATCCGGAGAGAAGGCTTTGGCCGGGTCAGTTCGTCAACGTGGTGCTGATCTTGACGTCAAAGCCGAACGCCGTCGTCGCCCCGTCCCAGGCCGTGCAGACCGGACAGCAAGGCCAGTATGCCTTCGTCGTCAAGGACGATCGCACAGTGGACCTGCGGCCTGTCGTTCCCGGTCTCACTATCGGAGGCGAAACCGTGATCGAGAGGGGACTGCGGCCCGGAGAGACAGTCGTCACGGACGGGCAGTTGCTGCTCTATCCGGGGGCGAGGGTGGAAGTCAAGAGAGAATTGAACCGTTGATCCATCAGGCTATCGGGTGATTGAGCGATTGAGCGATTGAAGTCGGGTAGCGCAGACTTTCGCTTCTCAGAAAGTCAGCCGTTGTCCGGGCGGAAGAGCCGCAGAGTTCGAAAAGCGCAAACTCTGCGCTACCCCTGCTGGACCAAGGATCACAGCACCTTCAAGAATCTCAGTCACCCAATGACCAAATCGCTCAATCGCTAAATGCGAGCTTCATGAATATCGCAGAAGTCTTCATCCGCCGGCCAATAATGACCACGCTGGTGATGTCGGCTATCCTGGTGTTCGGCATTATCGCCTATCGCCAGTTGCCGGTGAGCGACCTGCCGAACGTAGACTACCCAACCATTCAGGTCAGCGCCGCGCTTCCCGGAGCCAACCCGGACACAATGGCTTCTGCCGTAGCGACCCCGCTCGAGCGGCAGTTTTCCACAATCGCTGGCCTGGATTCCATGAGTTCGGTCAACACCCAGGGGTTCACTTCGATTACCCTGCAGTTCACACTGAGCCGCAACATTGACGCGGCGGCACAGGACGTGCAGGCCGCCATCGGCGCAGCCCAAGGTTTGCTTCCAACCGATATGCCGAGCCCTCCCGCGTATCAGAAGGTGAATCCGGCCGACGAGCCCATTATTTACATGTCGGTGGGCTCGGAGACGCTTCCACTCTCCACCGTGGACCGCTACGCGGATACTGTGATGGCACAGCGGATTTCCACCGTTAGCGGTGTCGCGCAGGTCCAGGTCTTCGGCGAGCAGAAATACGCCGTGCGCGCTCAACTTGACCCCAGGGCTCTGGCCGCGCGCGGCATCGGCATCGACGAGGCGATGGCAGCTATTCAGCGCGGCAATGTCAACATGCCGACCGGGCTACTGACAGGCGCGCACAAGGCCTTCTCCGTCCAGGCCAACGGCCAGCTCCTGGACTCAGCGGCCTACCGCCGGTTGATCGTGACGTACCGCAACGGCTCGCCGGTCCGCTTGGACGAACTGGGCAACGTCATGGACAGCGTTCAGAACGACAAAGTCGCCATGTGGTACAACAATACTCGGGCTGAAGTGCTCGCCATCCGCAAGCAGCCGGGCACAAACACCGTCCAAGTGGTGGACAACATCAAGAAGCTATTGGCCACGTTCAGGTCGCAGTTACCCGCTTCCATCGAGCTGCAAATTGGTTACGATCGCTCTGAAACCATTCGCGAGTCAGTCCAGGACGTCAAGTTCACGCTTTACCTGACCATCGCTCTGGTGGTTATGGTGATCTTTCTTTTCCTGCGCAATCTCTCGGCGACTGTTATTCCCAGCCTGGCGCTGCCCATGTCGATCATCGGCACTTTCGCTGTGATGTATTTGCTGGGCTACACCGTCGACAATCTGTCGCTCATGGCGCTGACCCTGTCGGTAGGATTCGTCGTAGACGACGCCATCGTCATGCTGGAGAACATCGTCCGCCATATGGAGATGGGCGAAGACGCGCTCGAGGCTGCGCTTAACGGTTCCAAGGAAATCAGCTTCACCATTCTTTCCATGACGCTTTCGCTGGCCGCCGTCTTCATTCCTGTGCTTTTTCTGGGGGGCATTCTCGGCCGCCTCCTTCACGAATTTGCCGTGACCATCACGGCTGCGATTCTTGTATCCGGCTTTGTCTCCCTCACGCTAACCCCCATGCTCTGTAGCCGATTCGTGCGTCCTCCGGCAGCCGAAAAACACGGGCGCGTGTACGCCGCTTCGGAGAGCGTCTTTCAGGGGATGCTAAAGGCTTACGACTGGAGCTTGAAAGGGGTTCTGCGACACCGCTTCGCTACGTTGGTGGCTTCGGTGGCCCTGTTGGTCGGAACCCTCTATCTTTTCTTTCAAATCCCCAAAGGTTTTCTCTCCAGCGAGGACTCTGGTTTCATTATCGGCTTCACCCAGGCGCAGCAAGGCATCTCCGTCGAATCCATGCGGGAACACCAACTGGCTGTTACCGAGATTGTGAAGGATGACCCCAATATCCAAAGCGTGTTCTCGCTGTCGGGTGCCGGTTTCGCCGGGTTTGCGGGCAACACCGGTATCTTCTTCTGTCACCTGAAGGATTCCTCCGAACGGCGACTTGCGCCGCCTCCGGCGCGGGAGGCGATCATGAAGGTGCCAGGGGTAATGGCTCTTTACCTGTGGCTGACTTCGATCTGGCCGAAGCATATGAGTACCGACGACGTAATCAACGAGCTGCGCCCCAAGCTGTTCTCCGTGCCGGGCATTATGGCGTTCATGCAGAACCCACCGCCCATCCAGATCGGCGGTCGGTTGACCAACAGTCCCTATCAGTTCTCACTCGTTGGCACAGACACCACCGAGCTGTATCAGCAATCAAACTTGCTGCTGGCCAAGATGAGTCAGATTCCCGGGCTCCGGGACGTAAACACAGACTTGCAAATCGCGAACCCCCAGGTGAACGTGGAAATCGACCGGGATAAGGCATCCGCGTTAGGCGTCACAGCCTTCCAGGTTGAGGACGCGCTGGCTTCCGCCTATGGGGACCGGCAGATTTCCACCATGTACCGGCCCGAGAACGAATACAAGGTGATTGTTGAGCTTGAGCCTCAATACCAGAGGGATCCCAATGTGCTTTCCATGCTCTACATCCGGTCCTCAGCAGGACAACTGGTTCCGCTGAACTCCGTGGCCAAGTTCACCCAGAACCTCGGACCTCTGGCGGTGAACCATACTGGTCAGCTTCCTTCGGTTACCATAAGCTTCGGCCTCAAACCGGGTGTCGCTCTGGGGGACGCCGTTAACCAGGTGAATGAACTCGCCCGCAAGACGCTGCCCGCCACCGTCACTGCCAGCTTCCAGGGGGAGGCTGAGGCTTATGAGCAATCGTTGGTGGGCCTGGGAGCCTTGCTCGTTCTGACCATTTTCTTGATTTACGCGCTGCTGGGTATCCTGTATGAGAGCTTCATTCATCCCCTTACGATTCTCTCCGGGTTGCCCTCCGCTGGCTTTGGAGCGATTGTCGCGCTGATGCTCTTCAATTACCCATTGAACCTCTACGGCTTCGTGGGCATCATCATGCTCATCGGCATCGTGAAGAAGAACGCCATCATGATGATTGACTTTGCGCTGGACGCGCAGAGGAAAGAGGGCAAGAGCGCCCCGGAAGCTATCTATCAGGGCTGCCTGATCCGATTCCGTCCCATCATGATGACGACCATGGCGGCGCTGATGGCTACGCTGCCCATTGCCCTGGGCTTCAGCGCCAGCGCGGAAACGCGCCGCCCGCTCGGGTTGGCGGTGGTAGGCGGCTTGTTGGTCTCACAGCTCCTGACGCTTTACATCACGCCGGTCTATTACACCTACCTTGATACGTTCCAGCATGCACTGAGCAGGCTTCGGCGCAGGCGTCGGGCTCACTCCGGAAGGGCTGAGGCGGCCGAGCCCAGCGAACTCGAGGCGAGAAAAAGCGGAGTGGCATGAAAACGCCGAACTTGAACCCGCGGGCATTCGTTTGGGTGGCTGGGTAGCCACGGTCAGTGGTGTTCTGACCGTGGGGTGGCCAAAGGCCTGGCTGGCAAAGCGAGTCGCATGCCGGAGTTCTGGCATCTAACTAAGAGGAGGAAGCTGCTAGAGGGCTGTGCATGCTAGACTGAATGCTTGGCGATCAGGTGCGCGAATCCAGTTAGTCAGTGCTGAGGTACCCCTTCAATGGCCAGCAAACAAAAGAAGCCAGCCGAATTTACCGAACTCCCGGTTCTTCCGGTCCGTGACACGGTACTGTTTCCGAACGCCATCCTACCGCTCACCGTGGGCCGCGAGGGATCGCTGAAACTGATCGGTGATCTCAAAGAAGAAGAGAAGTTCATCGCCGTGGTCGCCCAGCGCGATCCCCGCATCGATAACCCGCAGCCCGTCGATCTCTACCAGATCGGAACAGCGGCCTTCATTCATAAAATCATCAGGCTACCCAGCCAGAGCTTGTTTATCTTCGTAGAAGGCTTGCAACGGATTGCGGTGGAGGAAGTGATCCAGATGGAGCCTTACCTGCGGGCGCGCGTGAAACCGTTGCAGGACGCTCTCCCGGCGGAGAAGGACGCGGATTTCGAAGCGTTGGTGCGCAACGTGATTTCACTTTTCCAGCAGGTCGTGCAGCTCTCGCCTACGCTTTCCGACGACCTGCAGACGGTGGTCATGAACATCGATGATCCCGCTCGCTTGGCCGACTTCATTGCCGCCAACCTGCCTTCGATTTCTAACACCGAAAAGCAGGAATTGCTGGAGAGCCTCGATTTACAGCGGCGCTTGGAGCGGCTCAACAAGCAACTGGCGCGCGAAGTCGAGGTGCAACAGCTGCGGTCAAAGATCCAGTCCGACGTCCAGGACCAAGTGACCCAGAGCCAGCGCGAATACTACCTGCGCGAGCAGATGAAGGCCATCCAAAAGGAACTGGGCGAGTCGGACGAGCAGCACGAGATCGAGGAACTGCGCAAGAAGATCGAGGCCGCGGGCATGACCGAAGAAGCCAAAAAGGAGGCCCTGCGTGAACTGGCCCGCTTGGCGAAGATGTCGCCCGCTGCTGCTGACTATCACGTGACGCGCACCTACCTCGACTGGCTGGTGGTGCTGCCCTGGCAGAAGGTCGGCGACCTTAAGGTGGATGTCCGCAAGGCCAGGGAAGTGCTGGATGCCGACCACTACGACCTGGAAAAGCCAAAGGAACGCATCCTGGATTACCTGGCGGTGCTGCAACTGCGCTCCCAGCTCAAAGGGCCCATCATCTGCTTCGTGGGGCCGCCGGGCACGGGCAAGACCTCAGTGGCGAAATCGATTGCTCGGGCGCTGGACCGCAAGTTCGTCCGTATGTCCCTGGGTGGCATCCACGACGAGGCGGAGATTCGCGGCCATCGCCGCACTTACATCGGCGCCCTGCCGGGGCAGATCATTCAGGGCATTCGCCGGGCGGAGAGCCGCGACCCGGTGTTTGTGCTCGACGAGGTGGACAAGATCGGTCGCGACTTCCGCGGTGACCCCTCATCGGCACTGCTCGAAGTGCTCGATCCCGAACAGAACTCGCACTTCCGGGATAACTACCTCGACGTGCAGTTTGACCTCTCCAAGGTACTGTTTATCTGCACCGCCAACGTGCTGGACACGATCCCGCCGCCCTTGCTCGACCGCATGGAGGTGCTGGAGCTGCAGGGGTACAGTGAAGAGGAAAAGATCGAAATCGCCTTCCGTCACATCATCCCCCGGCAGACAGAGGAGCACGGGGTTAAGAACCACGAGCAGATTGAGTTCACTCGTCTCGGAATCTCGCACCTCATCCGGCATTACACGCGGGAGGCGGGAGTGCGCAACATGGAGCGCGAGATCGCCACACTCTGCCGCAAGCAGGCGCGCCGCATCGCCGAGGGACAGACCGACAAGCTGGTAGTGACGCCGGAGAATGTAAGCAATTTCCTCGGTGTGCCCAAGTTCCGCCTGGACACGGAGATTGTCGAACGCACGCACCAGCCCGGCGTGGCCGTCGGGTTGGCCTGGACGCCGACGGGCGGCGACGTGCTGTTCGTCGAAGCCGACGTCATGAAGGGCGGTAAGAATTTCACCATGACCGGACACGTCGGCCAAGTCATGCAGGAGTCCATGCAGGCAGCCCTCGCTTGGGTGCGGAGCCATGCTTTGGACTTCGGTATCGACCCCGACTTCTTCCAGTCCAACGACGTCCACGTGCACGTGCCTGCGGGCGCCATCCCCAAGGATGGTCCCTCTGCCGGGGTGACCATGATCACAGCCCTCGTCTCGGCCCTCACCAAGCGGCCCATGCGCCAGCGGGTTGCCATGACCGGCGAGATCACGCTGAGCGGCCAAGTCCTGCCTGTGGGGGGCATCAAGGAGAAGGTACTGGCGGCGAAGCGCGCCGGTGTGCGTGAAGTGTTCCTGCCGGCTGACAACGAGCCCAACGCGAGGGAAGATCTAGGGTCGGAGATGCTGGAGGGATTGCAACTCCATTACGTCAAGAACATCCATGAGCTGCTGGAGCTGGCGCTTGAGAAGGAACCGGTCGAGCTGCACCCCGTTCAGTCGAGACACGTGGCTTATGCCGAGCAGGTGGCCGGGCCTCCCAACTGACTCTCAATCAGATTTCCCGATTCCTGGATAGCCCTTGTTTATTTATCCTTTCGCCTCCGCTGCCCGGAAAGGCTGAGCCTTTCCGCACCGCGAAGCGGTGTAGCCGCCAGTTTTCACACGGACTCTTACGCGGTCGAGGGCGATTTCCCGCCCCTGATTCCAGGCTTCGGTTTTCTTTACCCCACCCTCCTCCACCCGGAGTTTCGATCCGAAGGAGACTTCCGGCTGGGGCGCTGAACACCGTCTTCGACGGGAGCTTTGCAACGTGGCCTTTGGCGCGCAACTCGTTGCTTCCACCTCGTCCTGGCTTCCCTCCTGCCAGTCCATAGGGTGGAAGGACGCGGCGGTCAGAGAGAATACTCCCGCGCACGTCGGTTAGAAACTCGATTTCCCGAATTACACCGTCGCCCCCCCGGTAACGTCCCGCCCCACCCGAGCCGCGACGGAGGGAGTAGCTCCGGATCCTCACCGGGTAACTGGATTCGAGCGCCTCGATAGGGGTGTTGAGCGAGTTGGTCATGTGAGTGTGCACGCCGCTCAATCCGTCGGCGCGGGGCCGCGCGCCCATGCCGCCGGCGATCGTCTCATAGTAGGCGAAGGGCTGGCTCGAGCGTGGCTCAATTCCGCCGAAGGAGAGATTATTCATGGTGCCGGAACTCGCCGCCGGGATTCGGTCCGGCAGGGCTTGAGCGAGCGCCCTCAACAGGACGTCGACAATTCGTTGCGAAGTCTCGACGTTGCCTGCGGCGACAGCGGCTGGCGCCTGTGCATTCACCACGCTTCCCTCCGGGGCCCGAACTCTGATGGGTTCCATCAGGCCCGCGCAGGCGGGCACAGTCTCGCCCAGAAGACAACGAAAGACGTAGAACACTGCCGAGGTCGTGATGGCTAGCACCGCGTTCACGCTGCCACGACAGGCGGAAGAGGTGCCGCTAAAATCCACCGTCGCTTGGCGACTGCGAATTCGAATCGCCACCCGCAACCGCACTGGACGGCAGCTGAACCCGTCGTCGTCGAGAAAATCCTCCGCCCGGTACACACCTTCGGGAATGCACCCCAGCGCCTCGCGCATCAGTTGAGCGGAGTAGCGTTGAAGTGCTTCTAGGTAGAAAGCCGTCTTTCGAGCACTGTATTTCTGCACTAGTTCGGCCAGGCGACGCTCACCCAATCGGCATGCTGCTACCTGGGCCAGTAGGTCGCCCTCGCGTTCGCGAGGCGTGCGAACGTTAGCCAGAAGCATGGCGAGCATATCCCGCTGGACCTCGTCGTGGTGAGCCAGGATGACGGGCGGAATACGAAGCCCTTCCTGGTAGATTTCCTCGCTCAAGCCCATGGAGGCGGGCTGTGCGCCGCCTATGTCTGAATGGTGTGCGCGGTTGGCAACATAAAACAAGGGCGGTGCATTGCTGATTTTCGATTGCCGATCGTCGATTGAAGAGCCGGGATTCGGATTTCGGGATTTGGCTTTCGTGTCTCTTCCCGAACCCCGTTCCGGCGCCGCCACCGGCATCACCAAGGTGATATCGGGGAGGTGCGTACCGCCCGCGTAGGGGTCGTTCAGGACGGCGATGTCACCAGGACCCAGTTTGAGAGCTACCCTCGCAGCAGCAACCGACATGGGCATAGAACCCAGATGTACCGGCATGTGGTCACCCATGGCCACCACCCGACCCTTGCCGTCAAACACGGCACAAGAATAGTCCCGTCGTTCCTTGATGTTGGGTGAAAACGCGGAGCGTCGCAGCGCGGCACCCATCTCCTCCGCCACTGAGTGGAACAGGTTCTTGAAGACCTCGAGTTCTGCGGGGTCGACTTTCATGGTTTTGGCCGTGCCAGCACGAGGTTAAGATACTGGTCTACCGCGCAATCATAATCAGGAGGGACGATCGTCGTGGAGCTATATTCCACCACGACGGCAGGCCCCCGAAAGCGCACACCGGGTGACAGCCGGTCGCGGCTGTACACTGGAGTTGTGCGCAATCGTCCTTCGAACCAGACCTGCTTCCGCTTGACTTTCGCCGCACCCGCAGGCTTGCCAGTTTCGATTTTCCAGTTTCCGATTTCCGGTTTCGATTTTCTCGTTTTCAACCTCGGCTTAGGTGTCGGGATCGTGAGCCGTACCCGCAAGTTGACCACCTGCAGAGGGCGGCCGCGTTGGGCATGGCCGTAAGCACGTTCGTGTTCACGGTGAAAGAGATCCATGAAGCGAGCACGGAAGGGAATTGTCAGTTCGTAGGCCTGGCCGGCATAGCGAATGTCAAGCTGGCGCTCGATCCGCGCGCGTTCGGACGGAAAGCCCTCGTTTTCAAGGGCCATGCGGCCGGCTTGTTCCAGGTTCCTGAATCGGCGCTCAAGGTCCTTAACAAAATCCGACTGCCTCCCGACCGCCGGCTTGGGGCTTCGCTCCGTGCCCGCCACACTCAGCAGTACCGACTGCGAAACGTCCTTGACGATGTCGGAGAGTAATACGCCTAGTGCGGAGAACCCGCCTGGGTTTTGCGGAACGATGACGCGTGACATGCTGAGTGCGCGGGCCAAGTCGGCCGCGTGCAGTCCGCCTGCGCCCCCGAAGCAAATAAGGGCGAAATCGCGCGGATCGTGACCGCGCTCCACGGAGATTACGCGCAGGGCTCTCTCCATGTTTGCGTCCACAACCGAGATAATGCCCTGGGCCAACTCCAAGGGCGTGCGGAAGGCCTTCGAGTTCCAGGCCATCGAGCCGGAGCGACCGGTCCGGTGTCGCAAGAAAGACAGGAAGGCTTTCTCGCTGCCAGCGAGATCCAGCCGAAAGGCTCCGCCCAGGAAATGGTCCGGATCGAGCCGGCCCAGCAGCAGGTTTGCGTCCGTGACCGTGGGCAGCAGCCCGCCCCGGCCGTAACAAATCGGTCCTGGCTCGGCGCCCGAGCTCTCCGGCCCCACCCGCAGTGCACCGCCGAGGTCGATGCGTGCCAGCGAACCACCGCCTGCGCCCACGGAGTGTACGTCCAGTACGGGTACCGCAACCGGCAAACCGCCCAAGGTGGTTTCATGCGTGGTTTGAGGCCGTCCGCTGAGCAAGCAGACGTCGGTGGACGTTCCGCCCATATCAAAGCTGATGGCCCGAGAGATTCCCAGCGTTTCAGCGATCCAGGACGCCGCGGCGACTCCACCCGCCGGTCCCGAAAGTATCGTTCGCACCGGCTCTCGAGCCGCGCGTTCCGCCGAGGTGACGCCGCCGCTCGACTGCATGACGTAAAGGCGGCCCCCGCGGGGTAGAAAACTGGGAACTGGCCGGGAGGGCGATACTCGAAGATCGAAAATCGAAACTCGCCTCCCCTCCCGGGTCTCGACTTTCGAGTTTCGATTTTCCAGTTTCGATTTTCCAATTTCCAACTTCCAATTTCCACTCTCAAAAGCTGCCTGCAGGCGCGCCAGATAAGCCCCTAGCCGCGGAGCCAAGTAGGCGTTGATCACCACAGTAGATAGTCGCTCGTATTCGCGAAACTCGGGGAGAATCTCGTGCGAAACCGACACGGGAATCTTTAAGCGTCGCAAGACGCGCGCCACAGCGCGCTCGCTAGCAGGATTCAAGAAGGAGAAGAGAAAACAGACAGCAATCGATTCGGCACGTGAGCGTTTGATTTCGCTGCAAAGACGGTGAAGTTCCCCGGCATTTGGCCGGAAAAGAGCAACGCCGCCCGCATCCGTTCGCTCCCGGACTCCCCACCGCATGGAACGGGGAACAAGCGGCGGCTCCCGTTGCACATTCAGATCATAAAGGCTTGGACGGGCCTGGCGTCCGATTTCGATCAGGTCCTCGAAGCCGGCTGTGGTAACCAGCGCGACTCGCGCTCCCCGTCGCTCGAGCAGGCTGTTGGTGCCCACGGTTGTGCCGTGAACGATGTCCAAAGGCATCGGGGCTTCCCGCTCAGCGAGCTGGCGGACTCCCTCGAGGATGCCCCGGGAGGAGTCAGTCGGAGTCGAGAAGACCTTCAGAATCCTGATTTCGGAGCCCGCGAACGTCACGCAGTCTGTGAAGGTGCCGCCCGTGTCAACGCCGATGCGCATGATGAATCCACAGATCACCAATCCGCAGATTACACAGATTACGCAGATTCCGCGGACTTGGAATGAACAAAACGGCGGTACTCCAAGGATCAGGCGCCGAAATTCAGCAGCACACACACTCGGTGACCGCTGGCTTTCAAGTAGTTGATGAGTTGCGCTTCCTCAAGTCTCGTTAGCTTTGCCAAAGCCTTGAGCGACAACGATGGATCCGAAGCAAACAAAATCCGCGCGATAAGTGGTGGTGAGTGGTTGGCCTCTGTAGAAGATTGGCAATTCCACCTCGCGCTGGTAAGGCACAACCCGCGTCGTCAATTCGAGGGCCAGCGCTTCCTGATAGACAGCCTCCAAGAAGTCACATCCGAGTTGGCGATGGACTTCTATGGCGGCACCGATAATGGCATACGTTCTCGGGTCCCTTTCTTGGTGTAATCTGTGAAATCTGTGGATTCATCTCGAACTTCCGAGCGGCAACGAGGCGTGAGCCGTCAGCAACGAATCGGCGCGTTGGCCGGCCGCGAGTTTGTAGTACCCGGCGGCGGCAATCATAGCCGCATTATCAGTAGACAGGGATGGCGAAGGGAAAAGGGCTTGGAGTCCTGTCTGTCTGGCCGTTTCTCGAAAGCGCTCACGCAGCAGCGAATTACAAGCCACCCCTCCGGAAACGAAGACCGACCGGACGCGGCAAGAGTCTGCCGCTGCGAGCGTCCTCTCCACGAGATCAGCGACGACGGCATTCTGGAAGCTGGCGGCCAGGTCGAGCGTCTCCTGCGAGCAGTGAGAGAGCGTTTCCTCGGTCGTGGCGCGGCCGGCGGACTCGCGCCAAATGCGACGCTGTTCGGCCTCTGCCTGGAGGGACGTGCCGCGAACGCGGTACAACACTGCAGTCTTCAGACCGCTGAAGCTAAAGTCCAAGGGATTGCTTTTCATTCGAACGCGTCCGAAATCGACCGCGTGGGGGTTGCCGGAGCGCGCCAATCGGTCAAGGATCGGGCCACCCGGGTAGCCCAACGCCAGAAGCTTAGCTACCTTGTCGAAGGCTTCGCCGGCAGCGTCATCTCGCGTCTGGCCGAGGCGAGTGTAAGAGAAAGTAGGCAGGAGGCAGGGGGCAGTAAGCAGAGGGGATTCGGGATTCGCGATTCGGGATTCGGGTTTCGCAGAGGCCTCGCTGCCTCCTGCTTGCCGCCTACTGCCCTGAAAAAAACCCTCACCCGGCTCTCCCGCTTCGCGGGATCGCCACCCTCTCCCCTGGGGAGAGGGTGCCCGAGGTACGAGGGAGGGTGAGGGGTCATTTAATCCGGGTCCCTGGACCTTGACCAGGAACAGGCTTGTGTGGCCGCCGGAGACCACCAGGGTCACGTTGGGGAAGCGGGCTTCTTCGACGGCTTCTCCCCTCTGCTGCGCCATTTTGTTTTCCAGCAGTACGGCTTGGATGTGACCTTCCAAATGATTGACACCGACCAGGGGTTTACCCAAAGAGAGCGCCAGCGCCTTGCCATAGACCAAGCCCACGAGCAACGAACCAATCAGGCCAGGCCCTTCGGTGACAGCCACTCCTTCGATATCCTTCAGGCCTACCCGAGCGACGCGGCACGCCTCCTCGACTACGGGCACGATCTTTCGCAAGTGTTCGCGCGAGGCGAGTTCCGGCACCACGCCGCCGAAGCGTTCGTGCGTCAACACCTGCGAAGCGACTATGCTCGAGAGAATACGCTCTCCATCGGCCACGACGGCCGCCGCCGTCTCGTCACAGCTGGATTCAATGCCTAGGACTCGCATGGCGTTAGCATTACTCTTTCACCTGGGAGCCCGGGCGTCCCGGCCTCTTCCTTGTCGGAGGCCTCATCCACGATCCTGGTGCGCGACGATGCCAGCAGCGCAGGAGCGGGCGAGACGCCCGCGCTACCAGTCCCCTTAGGTTTTCCAGGGTCTATGTTAGCATGAGGATTTCGGGAGCCCTCCGTATCCCGTCTACGGTATGCCGTATGCTGCTTTCTGAGGTGAAAACATACTTATGACGATCCGCAAAGCGGTTCTGCCCGTCGCCGGCTTGGGGACGCGCTTCCTGCCTGCCACGAAAGCACAGCCCAAGGAAATGCTGCCCATCGTAGATAAGCCTTTGGTGCAATATGCCGTGGAAGAGGTCGCGGCTTCGGGCATTTCGCTGGCCATCTTCGTCACCGGGCGGGGCAAGGACGCCATTGAGGACCATTTCGATGTGTCCTTCGAACTTGAGCACCAATTAGCCGGCAGGGGCAAGGAAAGCCTTCGCGAGCACATCCGGTCGATTTCCGGGCTGCTGCAGATGACCTACATCCGCCAGAAAGAGGCTTTGGGCCTCGGCCACGCCATTCTGACCGCCCGCGACCTGGTTGGGAACGAGCCATTTGCTGTGCTGCTTTCGGATGATGTGATTGATAGTCGGGTGCCTTGCATCAAGCAGATGGTTGAGGTCTTTGAGCGTTACGGTAGAAGTGTAGTAGCCATCCAGCGCGTGCCACGCAATGCTGTTTCCAGCTATGGGATCATCAAGGGTCAGCTGGTCCAGGACCAGTCTTGGGACGCTCCTGCCCGACTGGTTCTCGGGAGCCGTCTGTATCGGATTGACGACATGGTAGAGAAACCCGAGCCCCGCAAGGCCCCGTCCAACTTGGCTATCATAGGCCGTTACATCCTGACACCGGCCATCTTCCATGAGCTGGCTAGGACTCCGCGGGGTGCCGGAGGCGAAATTCAGTTAACCGATGCCCTGCGCCGGTTGCTCAGCAAAGAGCCTATCTACGGTTTTCTCTTCGAAGGCAAGCGCTATGACGCCGGTGACAAGCTCGGCTTCCTTGAAGCTACTGTAGAGATGGCGCTGAAGCGCCCTGACCTCGGCAAACCCTTCCGCCAATACCTCAAAACGCTCAAGCTGTGACGATTTTGGATTTCCAATTTTGGATTAGAGATCATCCTCAGCTAGTCTCGCTACGTTCCAGCAACCGAGGGGTGGTGTTGCGCTGGCTTCTGACTCCTGACGTCCGGCTCCTGGCTTCTCTCGTTTTGCTATTTTTGAGACAATCGGTTGAGAAAGGTTGAGCGATGGGGACCAGGACGAGCATCCGTTGGGAGCAATTCCTCGCCGCCGGCGAGGAGGGGCAAAGGTGGCAGTTCGTCGATGGCGAGGTGGAGTTCATGTCGCCTGTTAATTTAATTTGCGCCACCAGGCAATCCTCTATGCGCTGATCGCCAGCTTTGTCGAATCATCGCGGTCTTTTCATCAGCCTCCTGAAACAGAACGACACGGTTCTAGCGGTGCTCTATGAGCGTCCCGTCAAGCAGGATTGCGGACCGACACTACAAGACGAATGCGGTGGTCCTGACTTGAAACTGAAATTAACTCAGCCTCAGGCCTTCTTCGACGGCTCGGTCGCTTTTGACTCGGCGGGCTTGCTTTCGGTCTTGGTGGGTGCAGATGCCGCTCCGTCTCCCTTGGATGCAGTTTCGCCAGAAGACTTTCGCGCGTAGTCGGTGATGTACCAACCGCTGCCCTTGAACTGGATGGCGGGAGAAGAGAGCAGTTGTTCCAGTCGCCCGCCGCAAGTCTCGCACGTCCGGATGGGAGGGTCGGAGAACTTCCGGATCTTCTCAAAATGGGCACCGCACCGCAGACATTTGTACTCGTAGAGCGGCAAAGTGAACCTCCCCTGAACGAACCCATGAATATTATAGCAAGTTCCCTTGTCTCTACGCATGCGCCTTGCTAGACTGTCGCTACGCAGCGGTAGTCAACGAGAAAGGTGCTCAATGACCAAATCGGATCAGGTTGGTTCGCCCCTTCCAGCCAACAAGGCGGCGGGAACCCTCTACATCGTCGGCACACCAATCGGTAATCTTGAAGACATCACTTTCCGCGCCCTCCGCGTCCTGAAGTTAGTGGATCTGATTGCCTGCGAGGACACACGGCGTACCCAGAAGCTTTTGAACTACTACGGAATCCGCACGCAGACGACTAGCTATCACGAACACAATGAGATGACGCGAGCGCCGGAGCTGATCATCGAGTTGGAGCAAGGCAGTGACATCGCCTTGGTCTCCGACGCGGGAATGCCAGTCGTCTCCGATCCGGGCTATCGGTTGGTTAAGCTGGCGGTGCGGCACAACGTTCCGGTAGTGCCCATACCTGGCGCTTCGGCATTCCTGGCCGCCCTGGCCGCGTCTGGGTTGGCGGTGGACAAGTTTCGCTTTCTGGGTTTCCTGCCCAGCAAAGCTTCACAACGTCGCCGAGCACTTGAGGAGGCCAAGACGTCCCAGAAGACTCTGGTCTTCTACGAGGCTCCCCACCGTATGATGGAGATGCTTGCAGACGCTCGCAAGATCCTTGGCGACAGGCCGGTGGTGTTGGCGCGTGAGGTAACCAAGGTTCACGAAGAGTTCCTTCGAGGCACGGCCGCTGAATTGCTCGACACTCTGAAGAAAAAGCCCGCAAAAGGCGAGTTTACGGTTCTTGTAGGGGCGCCCGCTACGCCGGAGCAGGAAACCTCATCGCTCGCTAAGCCGATTTCCGCCGAAATGCTCCACCTCATGGAAGGGCAGGGTCTGGACGAACGGGCCGCCCTTAAGGCCGTGGCCCGTGCCCGGGGAATCCCTCGCAGCGAAGCCTACCGGCAGTGGCAGGCTGAAAAACCGAGGGGTACGTGACTGCGTCGAGCTACCGCAAATTAAGGTGTTGGCGACTTGGCTTGGCTGGCCTTTGCTGAGGCTTGCTTGCTCGATTGCTTGGTGGTCTTCCTAGATGGCGTCCTTTTCGTCGCCTTTGTCGCAGCCGCCTTCGTTGTGGTCTCCTTGCTGCTTGTCGTCTTGCGCCCGCGGCCCTGGAACTCGGGGTTGACGTTCGGCAGCGGTGTTGCCGCCTGCGTATGAAAGTGCATGGCGTAGTTTAACTGCTTTTCGCACGCGGCCAGGTTGCTTTGGAACATTTGGGCGGCCCTGTCCCACCGGTTCACGAAGTAGCTGATGTAGGGAACCAGTTCCTGCTGCGCAGCGATTAACTCCCTGCCGCGCTGCCGGAATTCATCCGCAAGTTTTGTCTCCTCCATTGTTGAGAGGCTTTGGCTCACCTGCTCCAGCGGATCTTGCACGCTTAGGGCAGAGACATAAGTCTGGAAGGCCAGGTCTGGGCTCGCCAGCGACGCGGCGAACTGATTACGCACTTTCTCGAACTCAGCAAGTTTCGCTTGAAGCGTGGCCCGCGCCTGGCTGAAGCTGGCGCGCTCGGCCTCGGAGGCTTTCAAGTTCTCTGGCTGTTCGTGGGTCAACACGTCCTGAATGCGATACGTTGGCACGTACATCTTGTAAAGGACCTGCTTCAACTGCTCGGGCCGCATGGGAGGTGGGGGGCCGCTAATGTCTGTGGGGAGGATTGCCATTGGAGTTGTAGAAGGTTGAATGACCTCGGTCTCGACACCTGGAATAGGGGCCAGGCCGGCTTCCGCTTTGGCACGTAGGTAGAGCACATAGGGCTGCAGTGACTTTTGCAATTCCCGCAACTGGTCCGCCGGTTGCTTATACTGAGTACCCTGGGCCGGGCCATCGTATTGGGTGACAGTGGCGGCCACGGCCTCCATGTTAGGCAGCAACATACCGATGGATGCATCGGTCTTGCCGGCCAGGTCCAGGTTCTCCGGCTTCTCCAGAAACAGCTTACGATTCTCGTCCAGCGTCTTGAGTTGACCACGCATCGTCTCCAGCGCCTGGTTGTACAACTGGCGCGCTGTATCGTCCATCTTCCATTTGTCCGGCTGCAGTATGCCCACCAGGTCGGTAAAGCGAAACGTAACTACGTAGATTCTCTGCAGTAGATCCTTGAGCTGCGCTGGCTCGAGCTTCGTACCCTGGTTCGTTGCAGGCGCCCGTTGACCCTGTGACGCATTAGCGGGCTGACCTTGCGGTGTCTGGGCAGGCAGCTGGGCAGCCGGCGCAGCTTGGGTCTGAGGCTGCGGAGGCGCTGCCAGCCCCTCGGCCTTGGCGTGAAGATAGAAAGCGTAGGGCTGCAGTGACTTCTGCAATTCCCGCAGCTGGTCCGCCGGTTGTCTATACTGCGTACCCTGGGCCGGGCCATCGTATTGGGTGACAGCGGCGGCCACGGCCTCCATGTTGGGCAGCAACGCAGTGATGGAGGCATCAGTCTTGTCAGCCAGGTCTGAGTTCTCCGGCTTCTCCAGGAACTGCTTCCGGTCTTCGTCCAACGTTTGGAATTGCCCGCGGACTGTCTCCAGCGCCTGGTTGAACAACTGGCGCGCCGCATCGTCCATCTTCCATTTGTCCGGCTGCAGTGTGCCCACCAGGTCGGTAAAGCGAAACGTGACTACGTAGATTCTCTGTAGTAGATCCCTGAGCTGCGCTGGCTCGAGCTTCGCACCCTGGTTCGTTGCATGCGCCGGTTGACCCTGTGACGCACTGGCGGGCTGACTTTGCTGTGTCTGGGTAGGCGGCTGGGAAGCGGCCGCGGCTAGATTCTGAGCCTGTGGAGGCGTCGCCGGCCCCTCGGCCCTGGCGTGAAGGTAGAGCTCATAGGACCGAAGTGACTTCTGCAGTTTGCGGAGTTGATCGACTGGCTGCTTGTACTGGGCCCCCTGGGACGGGCTATCGTATTCGGTGACAGCGGCGGCCACGGCCTCCATGTTGGGCAGCAAGGCACTGATGGAGGCATCGGTCTTGTCAGCCAGGTCTGAGTTCTCCGGCTTCTCCAGGAACTGCTTCCGGTCTTCGTCCAACGTTTGGAATTGCCCGCGGACTGTCTCCAGCGCCTGGTTAAACAACTGGCGCGGGGCATCGTCCATCTTCCACTTGTCCGGCTGCAGCACGGTGAGCAGGTCGGTGAAACGGAACGCCGCTTGGTAAATCTTCTGTAGCAGATCTTGGACCTGGACGGGCTCGAGCTTAGTTGCCTGGCTCGCCACCGGTGCGGGCTGGCCCTGTCCTGGCTCGGCAGGCTGGGATTCCACGGGCTGGGGAGCGGGTGGAGGCTGAGGCTGCGACGGTGTTGCCGGGACCGAGGGTGGCGGCGGATTTTGGTCGGTTTGAGCGAGGATGCGAGTTTCGTAACTGCGGGACCACGCCTCAGGCGCGCCATGAGCATAGGGCGTTTCGGCCAAACCCGAACGACTCCGTACAACGCCTAACGAGGCGGGTCCAAGACCAGGATGAGCAACCGGCGGCGGCGCAGCGTCGCACGGGAAAGCGCAGCAGACAATGACCGAGAACAGGCCCCTCAACTTCAACGGACACCTCCGCAAATACTGTTCAAGAAAAGCATGGCAGGGTTGGGCTGGCCGAGTCCAGAAGTTCTTGGACGGCGGGGCAGCGCGTAAGCCTCGCAGTTGGCAGTGGACTATGTGTACTCGGCTATCATCGAAGTGTTCGGAGTATGAACCAAGGTCAACTGCCCCAGCGTGAAACAACCGAACCACAGCCCTCTCCCCTTGGGGGGAGAGGGTGGCGATCCCGCAGTCGCGGGAGAGCCGAGGTAAGGGCATTCAGCCGGCTATCTTTGAGACAGGAACGAGCCGCGCAGCAGTCCTTACACGAACGGGTTACAGGTTCTCGGTCTGCTGGACTTCCACGGAAAACTCGAAGCGAGGGACCGGGTAGCCACGTCCCCAGCGGTTCACCTCCCAGCGCGCCTTCAGGTACATCACCTCCGGGCGCTGGCTCAGGTCGACCGCCGCCGGCGTAACACCGCGGTAGAACCTTTGTGGAAACCAGAAGAGGGCTTTCGAGCTCCATTCTTGGCCGTCGGCTGATCCCCAAATCGAGACGTGCAGTGATTCCTGTTCGATGATGTCGGTCACGCGCAGGACCATAAGCAAGGGTTTTCCGGCCAACTCGCCGAGTTCGCAAGGCTGGGACTCCCCATTGGCTTCGGTCACCGTTCTGGGCAACAGGTAGTGAACTGCAGGTTCGGTCATGGGAACGGGGCTCATAATGACAGTCGACAGTTGAAAACTCAGACGCCGGATCGAGACGGTAAACAGCAGTCCGTTGTCTTTGGACTGTCAACTGTTGACTGTGAACTGGTTTCGCTTCACCTGTCAACCATTAACCGTCGACTGAATTACCCTGTAGGAGCCTCTGCATTTCGTCGTAAGTGAGTGTGTCTTCGGTCATGGAATGGTAAGTGCCCTGGTCCAGCACTTCGCGGGCGATGCGCCGGAAAGCGGCGAGCGCAGCTCGCGCAGGGCCCGACCCAAGGCTAAGACGCGCCACACCCAGACGCTCGAGTTCGGGAACCGGAAGGCCGCCCTTTCCGGCCAGCACGTTCAGCGGGCCAGGAGATTCTTCAAGCAGGCGCCGGATCGTCTCTGCATCACTGAGGCCGGGTACAAAGATGCAGTCTGCCCCGGCGTCGCGGTAGGCCCTGGCGCGGCACACAGATTCCTCGAAGCGCCATGTGTCGCCAGCATCTTTTAACAGGTACGGGTCTGTGCGGGCGTTCAAAACCAAGTCCACGCCCTCTGTGCGCCCCGCCTCTTTTAATGCCCTCAGCTTTTCCTGTTGCAGTGACACATCGACGAGCTTCCTCTCCTGGTGGCTGTCCTCGAGATTGAGGCCAACGGCGCCGGCTTCAAGCAACTCGTGCGCCGTCTCCGCCATGCCCTCAGGCAGGTTGCAGTAGCCTCCTTCCATGTCCGCCGTGAGGGGGACCTTAACGGCGGCGGATATGCGCCGGACGACCGCGAGCATCTCGCTACGCGAGATGCGCTCGCCGTCAGCATATCCCAGTGAGTTGGCAACAGCGGCGCTGGAGGTGGCCACGGCAGGCAAGCCCATCGATTCGATCAGCCGCGCGCTGGCCACGTCCCAGACATTGAGCAGAATCAGTATCTTCGTCCCCCGGTGGAGCTCCCGCAGGCGCGCAGCTTTACGGATCAACAGGTCGCGGCTCATAACACCACAAGCGTAATCAGCGGTCGACAGTCGATGGTTCAGGAAAGCATCCAAAGCTTAACCGTTACACTCGACAGCACAAACTGCAAGCCGAAGCTAGAGCCTATCGACTGTGAACTCGAATCCATTGTACTACGGCAAAGGCGATTCGTACGCTGCCAGCACAGGTTGGACGCGAAAGGAGCATTCGCGATGTTAAACAGACCTGCACTGCTAAGTTACGAAGAGGCAGCAATCAAGGCGGATGGACCTATCTCATTTGGCCCGACGCGGTAACATTTTTGGGAACTCGTGGTCTGGTTAAAGTCCGGGGAAAGATCGATGGTTGTCCATTTCGAAGCTCATTTATGGCCTTGGGCGATGGCACGCACATGCTACCGGTAAAGGCAGACATACGCCGTGCTGAAAATATAAAGAGCTAATCAAAGAGTGTCTAACTCCCTGGTTTCAATTCACCTACGATGAACCAATACGACACGAGCCCAGCCAGCAGTACGGCGGCGGCGAGTGCGAACGCGGGTGCGTACGAGCCAGTGCGGCTGATCAGCAATCCCGTGGCCAGCGGGGCTACAACGCCCGCTACGTTACCGGCGAAGTTTTCCCAGCCGGTCCAGACGCCCACCTGGTCTCGTGGCGCGCAGCACTGCAGGATGACGATGAGGTTGCCTGTCGCAAGTCCCACCAGCGAGCCGCCAATAACCAGGATAATGGCGGCCGGTGGCGTCTCGACGCGCGCCGCAGGGATGAGCAGCAGGCCGGTGAGGAACGCCACCGTGACAATCCCTTTGCGCGTA
>DATJKY010000592.1:0-6395 GCA_035490955.1 Terriglobia bacterium
GATACAAGCTGAGCAATTGCCTCGCACGCATTACTCGGAACCAGTAGGTCGGCGAGTAATCGCGTAGCATCTGAGTCTGAATGGCTTCGTACAGCTCGCGGTTCCATACGGGGCTGGCGGAAAAGAACATGCGGGCCACCGTCACCTGGTCTTTGGGAACGCCGCGCGCACGGCGCGTCAGATCCAGCATTTCGCTCACGCAGCCTTCGCCGCAGTGGTATGCAAAGATGGCCCAATCGCGGCCACCGAATTTCTGCTCGAGATGCGCCAAGTAGTTGGCGGCTGCCGGAATGGCGCGCCGCGGGAAAAGACGGTCGTCGCGCACGAGCACACTGTAGCGGACTCTGCGTCGCACCGTCCTTGTGACCAGCTTCTTCTCCCTGTTCGGTACTCGCACCCTTTCCATGACGGTCCGGTAGCGAACCTGACGCACGACGTGAAGGCCCATTTCGAGCGCGGTCGCGTGTGTGATCTGCATGATTCCGCGAGGGCCCGACGGGCTCTGCGCCCTGGGATTTCCCCAACTTTCCAGGTAGGCGATGGCCTCGATGATCGAGGCGGGAACCCTGCTGCGCGCGGCCGCCAACTGGAAGATCGCCTGCAGCTTGCGGTCACCGGTAATCCGCTTCGCTGCCGGGACAGCCAGGGGCTCCCGCATGATCACGAACGTCTGGGATTGCACCATCAAATTCACACGCCGCGCGATCTGATCCTCGGTAAGGGCGTCTCGGGATGCGCCAATACCCAGAAGCCGGTGAGCTGGAGTGAAGTATTCATCGGCCGCGGACATCCCGTTCAACGAAACAAGAGTCAGCAGTACGATCAGCGCTGTGTGTCTCATGCCGCTACCGCCACGCCTCCTGGTCACCCTTCCCGGGCTTACGCACAGGCCAATTTCATCGGACGGACAGGCTCACCGGGGGACTGGATTCGTCAAGACCGCCCACCTTCCGGGAGTGCTTTCGCACGCCGCGCGAGGCTCCACGCTTAGGCAGATGCGACCTACATGCGCTCGGGCGTAAGAAAATGGCGTCGCCCGCACGATCCTAACTTCGGCGAAATACCTCGCCAGGTGCGTCGCGGCCGTCGCGAGATCGGTCGACTGCGACCGGGAGAAGTTGTGCGGCGACTCCTCCGTCGTACGTTTCCTAATGGCGTTACGCACAGTGTCGAAACGAATGCTCACCGTCCGAGTGGTCGCGGATGTATCTTGTTCCGCCATTGATGAGAGGTGCTCTAAGCGTGGCCGTCAAGCAGCACAACAGAAGAGCGTGTGATCTGAGCGATCGACGGCGCACCACACTGGCGCATGGTCAACGCCAGCTCAGCGTTCATAATCTCCAGGACGCGCTCGACGCCGTCTTGCCCAAAGACGGCCAATCCATAGATATAGGGACGACCGATACCAACGGCGCGCGCCCCCAGCGCCAGAGCTTTATAGACGTCCGAGCCCCGGCGAAAACCTCCGTCAACCAGTACCGGTATCCGCCCGCCGACCGCATCCACAACCTCCGGAAGACATTCAATCGTGGGACGCAGGGTCTCCAGTTCCCGGCCTCCGTGGTTTGAGACCACGACGCCATCGGCGCCGTGATCCACGGCCCTTTTTGCATCCTCGCCAGTGTCCAGGCCCTTAATCACGAGCTTCATACTGGTTAACTTCTTCAAGCGATCCATGTAATCCCACGTCAGCCGGCTCCAGTTGAGACCACCCTCGATTCCTTTTAGCATGGGCGCTTGAATCCTTTTGTGACAAGAGGCGCAGTCCCGGTTGTCGGTGCGGGAGAAGCGTTTGGATGTTTCAAGGTTGCGCCCTCCCTGCTCATCAACGGTCCAGACCAGAACCGGACAGCCCGCCGCCTCCACTCGTCGTATCAGCCTTTCGGTCGATTCCCAACGCGCCGGCATATACAGCTGAAACCATGGCGCCCGTCCCAGAGCTTGTGCCACATCCTCGACTGAGTGAGAAGTACCTTGAGCGAGCATCTGAAGGGTCTTCTTTACACGGGCTGCGCGCGCCGTTGCCAGTTCGCCGTCTGGATGAAAAAGCCCTTGGGGACCGACCGCGGAGATATAAATCGGCCCGTCCCATGTTACGCCGAACATTTCGACTTGCGTATCGGTTTTGGAGACGTCCACCAGGCGTCGAGGCCGGAGTCCAATGTGTTTGAAGCCTTCGCAGTTCGCTTGGACGGTCAAGTCGTCATCCACTCCGGAGGCTAAAAAACCCCAGTGCGCAGGTGGAAGCTTCCTCTGCGCCAGTTCCTTCAGATCCATTACCGCCAGGACGTCTTTAGGGCGGGTGATTTTGAAAGGCTCCTGTGCAAGGGCTCGCATGAGGAGCGGGCTGGCGGCCAGAAACCGCAGAAAGTTGCGACGATTTCGACTCGTGATGTCGGCCATGGTTCGATTTTTGCAGTGCGACCGGGCTCTAGACCGAAAAATCCAGAGAGCCGGAACCTCTTTGGGCTGCTGTCACATGGTGATCGATTCTGACTGACGGTGGGCGCAAAAAAGCTCCTCAAATCGTGAGCAGCGTGCCATCCGAACGATTCCCAATCAGTGGCGCGCCGGTTTCGGGAGAAACGATGGCGCCTAGCGCCAACCCCGGATTTCGTCGGAGCCTTTCTTGGGGAGACGTGCCAGAGAAAGCCGGCCCCCCGGTCATAGGCTGAGGGTTCGCGACGACATTTAGAAGGGCGCCGCCAAATTCCACTCCGAACAAGCTAGGTCAAGGCGCCCCTATCGGTGGCGGATCGGGTGGATCAAGGGGCCTTCCTGGCCTGCGGCTGTATAAACTTGACCGGACCACTGTCTGGCGATTGAGTGGGTTTCGGTTCGGGGGTTGAGTCAGGCGGAGGCGTTGTCGTCGGGTTAGGGTTACTGTCGGCGGGAGGAGCGCTCTCTCCGCGGTACCACCAGATTGTGCTGGCGATGCAATATCCCGTCAGTATCTGGAGCAGATTTCCCAACCAAGTTGCTTCTTGTGTGGTGAATCCGCGCTGTTGGCCCTGAAATTTCATTACCGCCTCTTTGGGCGAGATTTCATAGTGTTCCTCCGAAGAAGGCACAAATCCCTCCTTCCCCTCTGCGCCCGTTTGAACCACCCATACCAGTTTCCCCGTCTGCAGATCCCAGTTGACTGATGCGACGCGCTTTACCTGAACCGGTTGATTCTCATGATTCTCGTCGGCATAAGCCAGGATCGCCACGGAAAAAAGGAAGACAATTGCGGTTTTCATGTGTTTATTCCTTCTGGGTTTGCCTTATCCGGCAGTCCACCTTTGGGAAGCTCCAGCTTCTCCTAAGGCTGTCGATTCCGCGCATGGCCCTGCGATCTCAAAGTTTAGGTGACCAGGAGGGCTGAAGAGGCTGCGGCACCCTTCGAGAGGAGGCGTGCCGAGATCCGGCCATCGAGAGATTTCCCAGCAACCGAGCGCCGCCGCCGGGTGGGTCCGGACTCCGTTTGTCTGGCCGAGAAGATTCGCCACGACGGCGCGCAGTGCCGAGTGTTCGGGTATTCTGGCCGCGCGCCCTTCAGTCGGCGGGAGCATAATAACCGAGCCGCCAGGAAGCGTGCAGCCGGGGAAACCCGCTCGGCTTGGTGAGTTTTACCTGAATGCGGTGGTACTTTCCGTTGTCGCGCGAATTGGCCGGAGAGTAGCCCAGCACGTACTGGTTGCGCAACCACGCGCTGATCTTGGATGCGATCTGGGGCAACTCTTTGAGCTTGTGGACTTCGAATAAGCGGCCGCCAGTCTCGCGCGCAATTTCTGTCAGCAGTGTCGAGCCGGTACTCACGGGTGGAGGCCAGGTCATGGTCGAGTAATAGAGGGCGCTCGAGTCGGTGAGCCCGATGGCATAGATCAGCACATCAGCTTCGCTCACTCTTTCTTTAAGATCGTGCACCGAGCAGTGACTTGCATTGTCCTCGCCGTCGGAGATGATCACCAGCGCTTTACGGGTATAACGCGCATTTTTCATCTCATTCATAGCCATGCCAACGGCGTCCAGCAGTGCCGTCGTACCTCTGACGGTGATTGCCTCCACTCGGCGCGCGATCTCCTCCTTCTCGGTGGTCATGGGAACTACCAGCACGGGCTCGGTGCTGAACTTCACGAGGAAGAACTCGTCTGCGAGGTTCGAGTTGGTCAGCAGTGCCGCCACGGCCTCGCGCGCTTTGGTGAGCTTTGGCGCCATGCTGTCGCTGGTGTCGAACACGATTCCGATCGAGGCGGGGGCATCCTCTGACGCAAAGTGGGTTATCGTCTGCTCCCTCTTGTCTTCGAACAACGTGAACTGCTCTTTATTCAGGCCGGTCACCACTCTGCCCTTACCATCAGTAACGGTCACAGGAATGAGTACGAGGTCGGAATGCACTCGAAAGGTGGTCGCGCGCCCATAACTCACCTGGGACGCCGAAGAATTTGAACCGGAATCGGCGGTCTGCGAGTGCGCGACTCTTGCCTGGCCCGATGCTACCAGAACCAGAGATGAGAAGAGGATACACTCAAACGCTGCGACCACGAGCTTGTGAACCCTTGGTCGGACACCATCTCCCATGTTGGGCTCCCTGCCAAGGCTTGATGCGGGCCGGGCATCCGGAAGCGGATTTTGAAGGGTTACGGGCGCGGTTGCCGCCCAGCGCCGGAGGCAACTTTAGCTCGATTGGGCCGATTCGTGAGAAAGCCTTGGCGTCCGCCAACCTTCTCTCGAGGGGGTCGGTAGGGAGCTATAGCCTGCCTCCCAGAGCGCAGCGCTCGCATGCATCGACTGGCCGGAGTGGCTGGTCGGGCAAGCGAGCGAGTTCCCCACGGTCGGTACCGACCGCGCCGCCTCGCTCCCGGAGGGGCTAAGCGCGACAGAGTCTCTTGTTCGGTGGGGCGTTTCCATCTTGATCGGCGCAGTCGCTCTCTCGAGCCGACGAAGCTTCAACGACTCCTTGGCGGGCCACTCGATTTTGCCGGCGGACCATGTGGCCGAAACACACGCGCCCCATCGGTCCACCTTCAGTCGAATCTCACACTTCCGGGCGTTCCGGCCGGGGAAGCCGCACCCGGTCGCGACCGCACGAGGCTTGGCGGAGCGGGGGCTCCACACGGACGACCGGAGGGCCGATGAAAGGGATCGGTAGTCCGGAACCTTTGGGGTTTAGGGGACAAACAGGTGTGGCGCGATGCCCCGTCTACTCATCTGCGGCCTCGCGGTTCATCTCGCCGAGCAGACGAGAAGGATCTCCACGACTGCGGCGCGTCAACCCCACCCGCACTAAGCCCCACCGCCCGAGGTGCGGGTTTTGGACGGCCCTTCGATCGGTATCTCCCGGCGCTTTCGCGCCCCTTCCGGGATGGGCACGGTTACTTCGAGCACACCTTCCTTAAACTGGGCCTTGGCCTGATCGATCTTGGCCCCTTCCGGCAGCGGAACCACCCGGCGGAACATGCCGTAGCTGCGCTCGCTGTGGTAGTAGCCCTCGTGCCGCTCTTCGTGTTCGTGTTTCCGCTCGCCCTCTATCAACAGCCCTTCGTCAGTAACTTCCACCTTGACGTCATCCTTCGCCAGCCCAGGCAAATCGGCGCTGACGATCAGATGGTTATCGCGCTCCCGCACGTCGATGTTGGGCGACCACATGGCTCGCTCGCCGTGCTCCCGCCCCACACCGAACCAGCGGTCCATCTCATCGGTGAACCTCCGCATCAATGACCACGGACTCATGGAAAGATCCCACGGAGCATGGAGCCCAAACCGTGGCAACCACTCTCCGCGCATGACGCTCCGCTCTTCAGAACGTTCTCTCCGGACAGGCACCTCTGCCATATTGGCCGCTCCTTTCGCGCTCCATCAACAGATGTAGCGATAGCACTAACGATTTATTTTATTGCAGCGGAGCCGGCATCGCCCTAGCTCGGCGGTTTAGTCAGTTGGGCGGAACTCTGGCGTGGGTTGCTTCGACTAGACTCATCCCGGAAAGCCTCGCGGCTCGCGTGTGACGCGGGCATCTATCATTCGCACGCTTCAGTCACACAGATGGATTCTAGCGTGCGTCCTATCGGCGGGGCCACGAGGCCGGCTTCGGTCATCAGCTTCCGTAAGAGGAGGCCGGCTTCGGGGTGCGGGATCGCCGATTGGACGCCGACGCGGACCAGGCCATCTGCGTAATCTACCGCCTGCCAAGTGTGGACAGCCAGTTTGCCACCGCGGTTGTCGGTGTTACCGTAATCGCGGACATCCAGCTTGGCCCCGTGGTCCACCAAAACCTGGATGATATCGGTCCGTCCTTTGTGCGCGGCGCCATGCAGCGCGGTGCGGCCGGTGTCGGCTTGTGCATTCACATCGAGACCGAGGTCTAACAGCATTTTGACGGCTTCCAAAGTGGCCTCGGGCGACCACTCGTA
>DATJKY010000593.1:0-6893 GCA_035490955.1 Terriglobia bacterium
GAATGGACACCCTGAAGTCCTTGGCGACGGGCCCAAGAACGAAGGCGAGCACGAAGAAGTCGAAGGCGTCCAGCGTCCAGCCCAGAAAGCCAGCAGCGAGGGCGTTGCGCTGGTTAGCCCGGTCAGCAGCCGGGATAGCACGGGGCTTGTCAATCGTCACTTGTGCTGTCCCTTTCGGCCCAAGGCTGCCCTACATCCGAGGTGGGGGCACTTTCCGATTTCGCTTGCCCCGTGAAGCGGGCGTTTGCCCCAGACGTTGGCGAACGAGCACCACGGCACCTAGGGAGCCGGCTTCATCGCCCAGGCTGCCGGGAACAATCTTGATGCTCCGGGCGTTGTCCTGGTTGAGGAAATGCTCATAGGCTGTGGGCCGCATCGGAGCGACGAAGTCCTCACCCAGCCGCTCTGCGATGCCACCTCCAATCACCACCCGCTCAGGATCGAGAATGTTCACGATGTTGGCGATCACGAGTCCAAGGTAGTACTCGGCCCGCTTCATCACCTCCTGCATTACCGGGTCACGCTTCTTGAGCGCTCGGACGATGACGCCACTGGTCATTCGGGTGCTGTTGCGCTCCTTCATAATCTGAGGCACGACGCTTTTCCGGCCTGCCTTGATGGCGGCGCGCACATCGCGCTCCATCGCCGTGCGGCTGGCAAGCGCCTCCACGCAGCCCCGGCGACCGCAGCCACAGAGTGGACCGTCGACTTCGAGGACGGTGTGACCAATCTCGCCGGCACTGCCCCGGAATCCATAGTAGAGCTGGCCCCCGAGAATGATTCCGCCGCCAATCCCCGTTCCCACGAAAATTCCCACTATTCCCTGAGCTTGCTCACCCGCTCCCAGCGCATGCTCACCCACAGTCCCCACGTTAACGTCGTTGTCGACAACGATCGGCACGCGCAGCAATCTTCTCAGCTCTGGTCCCAGCGGGACGTCAATCCAACCGAGGTTGGGAGCTTTGTGAACGATCCCGCGCCGAGGGTCGACGGCCCCGGGAGCTCCAATGCCTACACCCACGATTTGCTTCAGCTTCAAGCCGGCGTCTGCTACGGTTCCCTTCACCAGCGTAGCGAGGTCTTTGATCGCCTGGCCCGGCTTATGAGCTAACGTGGAGATCTTGCCGCTGGCCAAGATGCGATTGTCGCCGTCTACAGCCAGCGCCTTAATGCTTGTGCCACCCATATCGACGCCCACCGTGACACCTGTTTTCGTCAGCATCGTTTTCCTCCGCAGGAGCGGTTCGCTCGCGCCGCAGTGTATCATAGGTAAAAGCTGCTAGGTTTTAGGTGTCAGGCCACAGAGGGAGTCGGGTAGCGCAGACTTTCGCTTTCTCAGAAAGTCTGCGGCTTTTCCCACGGAGCATACTAGTTGGGCCACATGGTGGAGTCGACGGGCCTCGACCCCGAGACCACCCTGAGGCGGCTGCGGCAGAGCGGCAGAGTTCGAAGAACGCGAACTCTGTGCTACTCTTTAACGTCGGACTGACGTCGGGATATCGGGCCGGCACACTAACCCCTGGCACCTAACACCGAGCACCTAAACACCTGGTATCTATGAAGGCCTGTTTGTTGAATTCACCCGCGCCCATTGAGACCCAGCCGCTCCACTTCACCGACGTGCCCGACCCGCAGCCAAGCGGTGACCAGGTGCGGGTGCGGGTGAGCGTGTGCGGAGTGTGTCGCACTGACCTCCACGTGGTGGAAGGCGAGTTGTCCCCGCGAAAGTCACCGGTGATTCCCGGCCATCAAGTGGTCGGCGTGGTCGACAAGGTCGGAGATGCGGCAAGGCGATTCAAGGCCGGCGCACGTGTGGGTATCCCCTGGCTGCATCGGACCTGTGGCGTCTGCGAATACTGCCGCACCGGCAAAGAGAACCTCTGCGATAACGCCACTTTCACAGGTTATGTAGTAGACGGTGGCTACGCCCAGTACACGCTGGCGCCCGAAGGCTTCGTTTATCCCCTCCCTCGTGACTTCCCCGACGAGCAGGCGGCGCCCCTGCTGTGTGCCGGCATTATCGGCTTTCGCGCCCTGCGCCTGTCAGGAATTGCACCCGGGGGGCGCCTCGGGTTCTACGGGTTCGGCGCGGCCGCCCACGTAGCCATCCAGGTAGCTCGCCATTGGAAAATTGAAGTCTTTGCCGCAACCCGCGATGAGCGCCACCAGCGGCTGGCGCGAGAACTCGGCGCAGCCTGGGCGGGCGGCACTCTCGCCGAGCCGCCGGTGAAGCTCGACAGCGCCATCGTCTTTGCTCCCGCCGGTGAGATTGTGCCCGCTGCCCTGAAGGCCCTCAAGAAAGGCGGAACCCTGGCGCTGGCTGGCATTCACATGAGTCCTACACCACCCCTCGAATACCCGCTGCTTTACTACGAGCACGTCATCCGCAGCGTGGCCAACAACACCCGTCAGGACGGCGAGGATTTCCTCAGCTTGGCGGCGGAAATCCCGGTCCGCAGCGAGGTGGAAATCTTCCCGTTGCACGAGGCCAACCAAGCTCTGAACAAGCTGAAGAATGACGCGGTGCGAGGCGCTGCAGTGCTCCGCTGCCACTAAGGCGTCTCCAAGCTTGGACGGCAACCGCTGGCTTCCAGGACGACCGGCATTACTCCTCGAACGCGACCCGTCGACGGCACGTCGTCCTCGCGGAACTCTACTGCCGGCACGTGAACCTCTTCCTCTTCGTTGTAAGTGAAGAAAATTCTCAGCGAGGGCGCTGTTCCTCACGCCCAAACTGGCCGCGCCGCATCCGCCGGTGGGGGAAAGGGACTGGCTTCGGCAAACGCCAGGTCCGCGCGAATCTCTTTTTCAATGCGGGCCTCGATGGTGGACTTCTCCGCGGCGGTCAGGAGCTTCTTTGCCACGAGGAGATTCTCATAGCGCAGAACTGGGTCTCTCCCGCGCCATTCTTCCAAGACTCCCTTCGGCACGTAACTCGCGTCATCGTGCTCGGCGTGGCCCTTCATGCGCATGGTCTTGGCCTCGATGAACGTGGGTCCGCCGCCTTCGCGCGCGCGTTTAGCGGCCGAACGCGTGGCCTCCATCACGTTCAAGACGTCGTTGCCGTCCACGATGGCCGACGGCATCCCATAAGCCTTGGCGCGCTCCGCCAGGTCACGGACAGCAGCCTGCCTCGCGGTGGGCGTGGAGTACGCCCAGCCGTTGTTTTCGACGATCACCACCAGCCCCAGCTTCTGAACGGAAGCCAGGTTCAGCGCCTCGTGAAACTGGCCCGTGCTGGTGGCGCCATCACCGACGTAGGTCAGGGCCACACGGTTTTCCTTGCGGATCTTGGACGCGAGCGCGACGCCGGCTAGCACGGGGACCAGCTCGCCCAGCATGCTGATTGGTGCAATGACTCCCTTTTGGAGATCGCCAAAGTGGGTGTTCGCTTCGCGGCCGCCCGTCGGACCATCCTTGCGCGCCATGTACTGCAGGAACAAATCGCGAGGCTTGTAGCCTCGCACCAGCATCGCGCCCGCGTTGCGGATCATCGGGCCGATGATATCCCGCGGCTCGAGCGCGTAAGCTGTACCAACCGAAATCGCCTCCTGCCCGAGGCTGGAATAGACACCACCCACCACCTTGCCCTGCCGGTAGAGTGCGGCCAGTTGCTCGTCTACCCGCCGGTTCAGGCGCAGGTAGTAGTAGAGTTCATGATGTTGTGCGCGGGCAAGTTTCATAAGAGCAGTCGAAGAGTTGAAGGTCGAAGAGTACCGGTAGCCACGGTCACGGGTGTTGTGAGCGTGGGCTTTTCCTTTATCGCACACGAAAAGAGGCCACGGTCAGAAAGTCGCTGACCGTGCCTACCCGCTTTCGACCCTCGACTCTTCGACTGGGACCATTTCGAAACCAAAGACCTGACCGAACTCCTCACTGACACGTTTTGCGACCGCTTCCATCTCGACGTTTCGGCCTAGCAGCTTCTCGATCGATGTCACACCCTTGCCGCGCAGACCGCAGGGAACAATGTGCTCAAAGTAACGCAAGTCCGTATTCACGTTGAATGCAAATCCATGTGAGGTGACCCACCGCGAGATGTGAACCCCCATGGCCACCAATTTCTCGCTGCCCACCCAGACGCCGGTGATGCCGTTGAGGCGTCGTGCCCGGATGCCAAACCCGGCTGCCACGCCAATAAGGACTTCCTCGAGTGCACGCATGTACCAGGCGATATCCCGCCGATGCCACGTAAGGTCCAGGATGGCATAACCCACCAACTGTCCCGGGCCGTGATAGGTGATGTCACCGCCTCGGTCCGTCTCGAAGATTTCCGCACCGGCCTTGGTGAGGAACTCCCTCGAGACCAGCAGGTGTTCCTTCTTGGCGTTCCGGCCGAGCGTGTAGACGTGTGGATGCTCAAGCAGCAATAACGTGTCCGGAATCGTACCCGCCTTGCGGAGCGCGACGTTTCGACGTTGCAGCTGCAGCGCTTCGGAGTAATCCACCCGCCCGAGTTGCTTGACTTCACAAGTCATGGGAAGCGTCGATTCAGGGCGAGCAGGGGTGCGGCAGCCGCCTAGCCTTACCGCTTCTGTGTCCTGGTCAAGTAAAGTCGGACCGCACTATTTCGAACCGGGTCCGGAACGTTCTTGTCGATGGTTAGCAATTTGAGATCACGATCTTTCAGCAGCTTGATCAAAGGCAGACTGACGTCGATTGGGGAACGTGGGTTGAAGACCAGGGCGCGGATCACCACAGGGTTCTTGATGAACACGCGATTCTTAGAGATGAGCCTTAAGACCTCCTCTTGCACGGTTCTCATGGCGGCAAAAGATTCAATTTCGCTATCAGAAAGTTTAGGTGACTGGATGACGGACCGCACCACGACTCGGTTGGAATCCCGTACGAGGATAAGCCTCTCCTCCTGACTTCCCACCAGTGCCCGGCGAACCTTCTGGGGAACCGTCAGGCGCGCCATTCTCTGCAGGAGAGTTTCTTTGCTGCGGTCCGTCTCAGCGCCAATGGCCGACGCCTGCTCGGCTTCCAAGCTCGGGGTAGCGGCCAACCCGGAGTCCGCAAGGGCGGACGAGGCCGAGCCGGATTCCAATTTTTGCGTATTGGCGGGCGGCCCGAGTGCGCTCGATGGGGCGGCGCTTTGTTCCAGCACCTGGTGGAGATCTTTCTGTTCCTCCAAGATACGGTCGAAGACGAAGTCGATGACCGCGGGCGACGTGGAAGGATCGCTCAAAACCTGATCAAGTTCCTGGGTGTTCCAACCACGAAGTGAGTGGAGTGCTTGCTGGCTTGTCTCAACATCGGCATGGGTGGAAAGAAAGACGAGGATCTCGATCTTCTCCACAAGGGATACAGGCACGTCGCCGCGCGCACCTTTGCGGCGGATCGACTCCGGCGCCGTCCCGTCCCTCATCGTGTCGAGGATGCTCTTTGGAATGGCTTCGCCCTCAAGGTAGAGGTTGTTGCAGGCCGTCCCGCGTCAGGCGAACCCGCTTGATCTCGCCTTCGCGGCCCAAGGACTTTTGCTTAGTGCCATTCAAGGTCAGCACCGTGCCTTGGGCATTACCAGTCCACACTTCGAAGGAATCTTTGGCCGTGAAGGTTTTGACCTCGTTTGGATCCAGGGTGCGTTGGAAGATTGTTTTGCCGTCAGCGTCCACGGCCACCCAAGCACGTTCCGTGGTCACCACCTCCAAAACCATGTCTCCCTCCCCCCCTCGACTCGCGGCAGTCGGACTGGCAGGCACGGCGGACCTGGGTTCCCCCCGGTTACCAGGCGCGCTCTCGAGCCCGATGGTCGCGGTCCCGGTGGCAGTCGGTACATTTGGGTTGGGCTGGCCGCCGCTGGACGGTTGCTCAGCACTCATCAAACTCTCGTCACGCGGGCTCGATGTTTTGTCGGGCTGTGCGGCCAAATTCGTTGCGTCCTGCGTGCCAGAAGTGGTCGCGCCCGAACCAACGCCTTGGGGCGAAGGGCTGGCTGCCGTGCTTTGAGTGGCCGGAACCGGCGGACTTGAGACCGGAGGCGTGACTGTTACGCTTGCCGCGATTTCCGGAGTACGGTGAGAATAGCGGTAGAGTATATAACCCGACGCCAGTAAGGGAGCAGCTACCAGCACGGGCACGAAACGCGCTAGAAAGCCCCGGCGTGCTTGTGGCAGGCTGGTTTTGTTGAAGCTAGAGATGCCTTCAACTGCCGGCGGAGCCACTAGCTGGTATTCGACCAGAATGCGTTCGGTGTCAAGACCCAGATAACCGGCGTAGGCGCGGAGGAAACTGCGCGTGAAAATACCGCCGGGGAGCTTGGCAAAATCTTCGGCCTCAATGGCTTGTAGGAAACGTAGGTTAATCTTGGTCGTTGTGGAGATCTCCTCCAGGCTGACACCTCGCATCTCTCGTTCGCGTCGCAAACTCTCACCGAAGGAGGCCATTCAGGAAACCCTTGCCACGAAGGGCAATTGAAATTCTGTTTAATGATATGGCTGGCTGCCCGGAGGTGTCAATCGGTTTATAGGTTAGGTTAGGTTGGGGGATAGGGTGTTTGTGGGTGGGGTCGGGCGTCGGACTCGGCTGCAGGGGTAGCTGGCTCTGAATCCGATCTTGAAATTCGACCGGGTCAGGCCGGAACATTCATTACATGGTCCCGCGCCCGGATCTCCACGATGCGCGAGGTCCGGATGGTCCGATAAGTGGGGTGCATAAACTCCAGGCGCATCCCACGCCCGATGTACCGGATCTTGAGCATCGACCCACCCCACGTTGATCCCTCGATTCTCACCTGCACGGGATCGGGACAATACTGCGGGTGGCCGGAGATCAGGGCCTCAGCCCCGCCAATTTTGACGATGGTGTAGTAGTGATTCTGGGTCTCAACTTCCAGGACAGCGCCGTTTCCGAGGCCGTCCAGGTGCACGCCGCCTTCGATTTCCGACTGC
>DATJKY010000594.1:0-4463 GCA_035490955.1 Terriglobia bacterium
CTCATTAATCGAGACTTCCCGCATTTTGAATTTCTGGATCTTGCCGGTGATGGTCATCGGAAACGAATCCACGAATCGGACATAGCGGGGTATTTTGAAGTTCGAGATCCTGCCCCTACAGAAGTCCTTGATATTTTGCTCCGAGAGTTCTGCTCCCTCCTTCAACTTCACCCAGGCCACCACGGCTTCACCATACTTGTGGTCCGGGACGCCGACTACCTGCACATCGCTGATGCCAGGACAGGTATAGAGAAACTCTTCGATCTCACGCGGATAGACATTCTCTCCACCGCGGACAATCATGTCTTTAATACGACCGGTGATCCGGCAGTAGCCGTTCTCGTCCATGACAGCGAGGTCTCCGCTGTGCAACCAGCCATCCAGATCGAGGATGCAGCGGGTGGCGTCCGGGTTTTTGTAGTAGCCCTTCATCACCATGTAGCCGCGCGCACACAACTCTCCTGGCACCCCTATAGGAACGGGACGTCCAGTCTGTGCGTCTGCAATCTTGATCTCGGTGTGGGGCAGGGGCTTCCCCACCGTGCTCACTCGCAGCTCGATGGGGTCTTCGGGGGTCGTCTGGGTAACAACAGGGGAACTCTCAGTGAGGCCGTAAGCGATCGTCATCTCGCGGCAGTGCATCTGTTCGACGACGCGCCTCATCACTTCGATGGGACAGGGTGACCCTGCCATGATGCCGGTGCGGAGAGAGCACAGGTCGAACCGGCTGAATTCGGGGTGCTCCAGCTCGGCGATGAACATGGTGGGTACACCATAGAGGGCGGTACAGCGCTCCTCTTCGACCGCCTTAAGAGTGTCCAGAGCAACAAAGCAGGGTGCCGGAATCACCATCGCGGCGCCCGCCACCGCCGCCGCCATATTGCCCATCACCATGCCAAAGCAGTGGTAGAAAGGCACCGGAATGCAGATCTTATCCTGGGCCGTGATCTTCATCGACCCACCGACCAAGAGCCCGTTGTTAACAATATTGTGGTGACTGAGGAGGGCGCCTTTGGGAACACCCGTAGTACCCGAAGTGTACTGGATGTTGACTGGATCATCGCAATCGAGCGCTGCCTCCCTCGCTTTCAAGTCCTGCACTGGAACACGTTGGCCGACATCCGCAAGATCGCTCCAACAGAACATGCCACGTGGCGCACCTTCACCGATGAAGATGAGATTCTTGAGATAAGGCAGTTTCTCCGAGGATAGCTCTCCGGCCTCGCTATTTTCGACTTCAGGACAGATACTCACCAGTGTGGAGACATAGTCACAATCGCGGAAACCGCGGATCAGCAGTAGAGTCTGGCACTCCGACTGTCGCAGAGCGTATTCGAGCTCGTAGGCCCGATAGGCGGGGTTGATGTTGACTAGAATAGCGCCGATCTTGGCAGTTGCGAACTGGGTGATCACCCATTCCGCGCAGTTGGTCGCCCAAAGACCAACGCGGTCACCTTTTTGCACCCCAAGGTGCAGAAGGCCTCGTGCCACTAACTCCACTTCGCCGCGAAACTCACTGTAGGTATAACGCCGGTTCTGATGCCGTACGACGAGTGCGAGTCGGTCGGGATACGCGAAAGCCGTGCGATCCAGGACTTCGCCCACGCAAAGCCCTAGGAGTGCGGGGCCCCCTACGCCATTGAAGTAACTCCGTTGGTGGGTCTCCATCAGATGGCCCTCCGCGGTCAAGATGTTAACCCTTGAGAATAGCTGAATGAGACCTTATTTCCATTGCGTACCGCGCTCTCCCCTGTCTCCTCCGTCCGCTCCGCTTACTAACCTCATACGGTCCAAGAGAAAACTACGTCCGCCCTAGCCCTCGCCCATCCAGGCTCCGAAGGGTTTCAACGACTGGATGTTGTCGCAGATGGCCTTAAGCCCGGCGGTAATCGGTACGGCGAGAACCAAACCCAGGCCTCCCCACAACCAGCCCCAGAACATCATGCTCAGCGTCACCGACAGGGCGTTCAGCTTTACTCGCCGCCCCACTAGTTTGGGTGTCAGAACGTTGACTGCCACGAAGTGAACCAGGAACACGACCACCACAATGGCCACGAGATGTCCCACGGAATCGTCGTGGGCGACGGCCATGAGCAAAGGAGGCAGCATCCCCAGTGCCACTCCAATATAGGGGATCACGCTCAGGAACGCCGCGAACAGCGCCAATAGCAAGGGATAGGGCAGGCTAACAGCAATGAAGACCGGGAGAATCATGACCGCCGCGATCAACGCTACCAGGATGTTCCCCAGCACGTACTGGCGGACCATGGCGGTGATGCCACCGATCACGTCCTCCGTCTGCTGGCGACGATGCATGGGGAAGAGGTTCAAGGTGGCAGCCCAAATGTGGTTCTTCGAAGCCAGCATGAAGAAAACGAGGAAAGGTATGAAAGCCACTGTAACAGTAAAGGCGTAGACCGAGCCGATGCCGCGAAGGAGGAACTGCGTCCAGGGTGACTCCTCCTGAAGCCTAACAGTAGGCACGCTAGTATCCGGAGTAGAAGGTAGAAGTGTGGAGGCGCCCGGACCGAGACTCCGAGCCCACACCTCGAGCCGTGCGACCATGCGTTGAACCGTCCCCACAACTCGGGGGATCGTATTAAGGAAGTCCACGACGTGGTCATACGCCAGATAAATCAGAACGTACATCACCGCCAGCGTCAACACTACCACGAGCAACGACCCCACCCAGCGGGGGATTCGCAGCCGCTCCATCAGCCGAACGGGAGGTTCTAGGACGAAGGCGATGAAAACAGAACAAATTAAGGTAATAAGGATCGAGCTGGCGTAGTAGAGAGCGGCAATGACGATGGCTGCGGCAATGATCCCCAGGCTGATGCTGGCGGTAGCCACGGAGCGCGTCTCGCGATTCGTCTCAACCATGAACGGTTCCGCGCTCGATTCTAGACTGCTATGCAGAGAAATTCCAGCGCTGGCGTGGGGTCACGGGGGTCACTCCCCAAAGGCGTTCGCGACCGCACGGTTCGCGAGATTGAGTTTCTCCCTGTCCAGCTTTCCTCCACCCTGAATCCCTTTGGGGAGTCAGAGGTTGTGCTTCGAGCACGGTGGATGGTAGACGGTGGACGTGATCCGGTAACAAGATCCACACTCGAGTCGAGATAGACAGGGAGTAAGACAGTCTTGTGCCGTAGCGACATTTGATCAATATTTATCGAAAATCGAGGGCGAGGTTGTTGTAACTAATTGATACCATGGAAGATAACTGAGATCGGGAATGGAACGTAAAACCTCTGTTCATTCATATTTCTTCAAAATGAGGCCAGAAATCCTCGCAACATATTGGCATAATTGTGGATAACGCCATTGGGTTTGTTTCCTGGCCTTTTCTTGTATTCGCTTGATATCAAAGGCTTTGACTGCATTGGGTTTGTTTAGCCTCGCCCTCTTTGCAAAACACAGGTTTTCAGTTTCTAGTTCCCAGAATCTCATCATTCATAACCAGCAACTCGGAGTCCTGGCAGCTCCGGCAAAACGTGATGAACAGAGACATAAGGTTCGACCTCGATCCAGTTAATTCGCCAGCTTTTCGATCAGCAATCGGCAATGCCCGCAGCCTTTCTGATCCGGCCACACAATCATGATTACCACAGAGATACGTCACTTGTCAAGTACTGTTTTAGCCCATGCCGCTTCATCGATCAGGTCTCCGGGTTCGTACATAACCGCGCCACCTGCTAGCACTACGCCTACCAGTTCGTCGCACAAGACGGCGCTGCACCCGGCGAAGCTCTATGCTGCCTGCCGTCCGTATCAGCACCCAGTTCAAAAGAAACACGCAGAGGTATAGGAGCAGAATTGGCAGCACATAGATCGCGTAGAACAGGCCCGAACGCCGCCGCAGCTGCAGCGCCCGCGAGCCGTTCCCTGAAGGAGAGGAACATAACGCCCGAGGCAGCAGCTCCAAAAGGAACCGTCGGCCATCGGGATGGCGAGGACCTGGTCGCCGCCAGGGGGTGAGCCACGTGAACGTGATCGGCAACGAGAGCGATGGGCAACAGGAGCAGAAGGCAGATCTCGTATTGAAGATTCAAGACTCAGATTCAAGCCCCCCAACTGGCTCAAACCTCGGAAGCCCCGCCTCATATCCGTTGCAGCTCCTCAAGGGCTCTCGGGGGTCGCGGCCACTCTGGCAGGGGCGCGCTGCAGTGGTATGCTTCGACCAACAGCGGACAGGCCACTGAGATTTCCGATTGTCGATTGTCCGCCTTGCCCTGTCTAGCCGGCAGCTATTGGAGGCCGACGCTATTCTGGGGTTCATTCGTTTCCCGCATTGTAGCGCGGCGACGTTTGGACGCGGCAAGCTCTTGTAAAGCGGTCTTCTTGCGGATGCAGAGGGTCGAGCCGTCAACGGAGAGCACCTGGTCTCTCTTCAATGTGGCCAGCAATCGTGAAACGGTGCTGCGAGAGGTGCCGATCATTTGTCCGATCTCTTCTTCGGTTAG
>DATJKY010000595.1:0-15109 GCA_035490955.1 Terriglobia bacterium
CTGGCGGAACACGAGAACGTGCAGCGTACGTACGCGCTGGGCGATGAGGGTGGACTGCTGGTGGCGGCGTACCCCTCGGGAAAGCGGCCGGAAATTCCCTTTCCTTACTTCGGAGAAGTCTGGACGGGGGAGGAGTATCAGTACGCCGCGCACCTCATCTTCGAGGGCATGACGGCGGAAGCTTTGACGGTAGTTGAAAGCGCCCGACGGCGGCATGATGGCGAGCGCCGCAATCCGTGGAACGAACCGGAGTGCGGGCACCACTATGCGCGCCCCATGGCGAGCTGGGCGCTGCTAATCGCGCTCAGCGGCTTCCATTATTCGGGTGTCGAGCGGCGCCTCAGCTTGGCGCCTCGCGTGCGCGCCCGGAACTTCCGCTCCTTCTGGACCATCCCCTCAGGATGGGGGAGTTTCTCCCAGACGATCGCCGCAGCGACCTATAGCGCCGAAATCCAGGCTGCAGAGGGTTCCATGACTCTGGGCAGTCTGGCCGTGGTTGGAAACGGGAAGGTACCCCCGAAGAAAGTGACGGCCAAACTCGGAAGCGAACCCGTCGCCGCTAGCCTGAGCGAGCAAGGAAAATATCGGCTGATTAGCTTCGAACGGGAGCTCAAGATTGCGCCAGCAGTGGCGCTTACGGTGAGCCTGAAAGGCTGAGCCGGGCAGAAGGGTAGCGCAGAGTTTTGCCTTTTAAAACTCTGCGGTTCTTACTCTCAAGAAAAGGGCCGCTGCCCTATCCCGATGGGTGCCGACCTCCGCTGATCACCTCTGGGGCTACGCTGAGCATTACGGGCTTTCGGAGATCGTCTCGGAAAACTTCGCGCACGGCGGCGGTATGGGACGGTCAGGATTGTAAATCCCTTCCTCTGACATCCTGACATCCCGCCCCCAGATATCCAGTGGGCTACCACTGCGCAGATTCTGCGCAAGGCACGAAGAAAAGCAAGGGTAGCGCAGACGGCCGTTTTTTGCGGACTGCGGTTCTTGCCTAGACCCCATTCCCGGGTGTTGCAAGGGGACAACCGCGGACAGCCGCGGAGGTGCGCAGAGAGGGAAACGCAGCGTTGGCTGCGGCCAGAGAGCCGCGTGGCGAGTTTTGCCAGCCAAGTGTCGAGCCTCAAAGCCCCCGGCTGGCATCCAACCTGAAGGGCTTCAACCATGGAACGTCGCACGTTCATCATCGGGGCTGTGGCCGGTGGCATCGGGCTAGCCGAGTATATTTATGTTAGCGGGCTGATGAACCATCTCCACGACACGGGCGCCCTATCGGTGAAGGCCTATGAGAAGTTTGGCGAGCAGGCGGCCCTGGTAGCGATCACCTCGAACGACGATTTTTACGTCACCTCTAAGGGCGCCACACCCTACCTCAAGGCTTCGGAGTGGAAGCTGAAGGTCGATGGTCTTGTGGCCAACCCGCTCACGCTCACCTACCAGCAACTGCTGGCGCTGCCCCAAATTGAAAAAGTGTTGACGCTGGAGTGCATATCCAACCCCATCGGCGGCAATGCGCTCGGCAATGCCAAGTGGACCGGAACGCCCTTGACACCACTTTTGGAGAGGACCAAGCCTGCCCACGAAGTGGCCTATGCTGTGCTGCATGGCGCCGACGGCTTCACAAGCGGCCATCCTATCGCCCGCCTGTGGAACGAGGAGAATTTCCTCGCTTACCAGATGAACGGCGACGACCTGCCGCCTAACCACGGCTATCCCGTGCGGATCTTCATTCCGGGAAAATTCGGGATGAAGCAGCCAAAGTGGATCACGCGGATCGAGTTCGTGAACAAAGCCTACCTGGGTTATTGGGAGAGTAAGGGCTGGTCTGATGACTGCGAGCGCTGGGCCCATGCCCGCTTCAGCGACCTGAAGAGTGGCGCCAGGCTCTCGGGGAAGAACCTCGAACTCGCGGGTTACGCGATTGGGAACCTGAGCGCCATTAAAAGCGTCGAGGTCAGCTTTGACGATGGTCAGACTTGGCAACCTGCCAGTGTCTTCAGCAACCCCTCACCGATCGTCTGGACGTTCTGGAAATACATCTGGGTGGATCCCCGGCCCGGCGAGTACACGCTTCGCGTCCGCGCCATCGACGGCAAGGGTAGGGTTCAGCCGTACGACCCGCGGGATATCTTCCCTGATGGCGCCACCGGCCAACAAATGGTGAAGGTTACCGTCGTCTGACTTGATCGTGGGGTGCCAAGCTGATAGGTTTCTGTCCACGAGTACAAAGTCAAACCACGCGGGCGCGAAGCGGGTGCAGGAGGCATTTGGAGGCATTCACTTGAATCGACTTGCCGAGCATATGGACCACGTGTCGCGCATGAATCGTATCGACGAGCGCCTGGACCGTGGCTGCGCCAATCGAGCGTCGCTTCTCCGGTAACGGAGATACCGAGGAAAGCGATTGAGCTGGTTGGGAGATCAGACTCATAGAATGAGTAACGGGAGGTCCGCGTGTCGCAAGGAATTACTCGCCGGGATTTCGTGAAAGCTTCGATCGCGCTAGGCGCCGGGACAGCCATCGCCTCGCCCAGCCCTTTCCAGGCGCCGGGCAATACCAGTAGGGCGTCATCAACCGCGGAAGTTGAGTGGCGCAACAAACAACCCGAGATGCGCTACCGCCGTCTGGGGCGCACCGGCTTCATGATTTCGGAAATCGTCTGCGGCGGTGACCCCATCGCTCCTGACAATAACCGCCACGTGGAGATGGCTATTGAGATGGGTTTGAACTATCTCGACACGGCTCCAGCCTATGGCGCAGGGAAGAGCGAGATGGGCTATTCCGCTGTTATTCAGGGCGCGAAGCGCGACCAGGTTTTCATCAATACCAAGATCAGCCCTTTTACGTTCTCTCGATTTGAAGCCTATCAGAAAACCTTCGACTCCCTCGGCGCCGAGGAACAGGCGGAGATTCTTCGCGAGGTGAGTGAAGACATCGAGCGTCGACGGGTGACCGTGCCCAACTACTTTGGCAATTATTTCAACGGCCAGATCCGGCAGGTGGAGCAGGCCGCGCTCGCGAACGCCATGGAAAAGAAATACGGCGCCAAGATCGATCGACGGGCGATTTACGTGGATACCATCGTTCGTTCGCTGGAGAGCAGCCTCGAGCGGCTCAAGACCGACCACGTGGATCTGATGATGTGCCCGCACGGCGCTGCGTCGGCTGCCGAGGTTCAGGTCCCCGAGATTTACGAAGCCTTCGAGAAATTGCGCCAGCAGGGCAAGGTGCGCTTCCTCGGCGTTTCGGCGCACAACGATCCCGCCGGAGTGCTCAAGGCGGCTATGGAAACCGGCGTCTACTCCGTGGCGATGGTGGCTTACAACATTATGAACCGGCAGTACGTCGAGCCGGTGATCGAAGAGGCGCACCGCCGAGACTTTGGAGTGATCGCCATGAAAACTGCGCAGGCGGTCTTTGAACCTGATCGCTCCACCAAGCCGGTCCCGGAGCGCGCCGCACTCCTCCACCAAAGCGTGCCGGGAGACCTGAACCTCCACCAGAAAGCCTATCGACTGGCGCTCAACAACCCCCACCTCTCAGCGGCTATTTCCAATATGGTGAATGAGCAGCAAATGAAGGAGAACCTCGCCGTGGTTCGCGCGACCACAAGAACAACCTGAAGCTCATCGACAGGAACAGAGGTCGCGACTCGGCTCATTCAGCGCCACCCGCCGTTTCCCGCCCCAGTTCGTAGGACGATTCATGCCGGGCTTTAAATCAGTAAATCTCGTCGTGTGTACCGATCGTTTCAAGGAGAATCGCCTCGGCCCCCTCATACTGAACAAAGCGGAAAACGACTCTGAGATCGTACCCCGCGCTGCATGCCCAGGAGCCCTCAAGCTCACCCCTTAATTTGTGAGTTCTCAGTAGTGAGTGAATGCGTCTAGGGAAAGGAGTTCTAAGGTGGATCGGACGCTCTCGGCTTCGCCAGGATGCTTCTTCAGAACCCCTTTGGCTGCCCGGATAAAGGCACTCGACCGCAGCAGCCTTCTCACGAGAGGATCTCGTTAATGAGTTCGTCCGCCGTTGCAGGCCGGCACCCGCCGCTCTGCAACTCCTGCTGGGCTTCGTGAATATCGTTTGCCAACTCGGAACGTCGACGGTCTGCCAGGCGGCGATTCAAGATGTCAATCAGGGTTTCTTGTTCGTCGGAGGTCAACTTCTCAGCGGCTTCCAGGACCTCGCCAAAGCCTGTCCCGCTTCCTGTTTCGGTTGATGCGACGTTCTTCATACTCTCAACATACCACTCTGGCAGGTCGTTCTCAACCGCCGCGCTGCCGGGAGAGGCCGGAGGACGTAGGTCGAGTTGGCTGTTCGTTTCTTTCAGGCGCTTCTGTTTCTTCTTCTCTCGTCGCTTTTGATCGACCTCCTTCGTGCGCTCCTCAAGTGAAAGAACCCGGTCGGGCTGCGTCTTGCGGAAACGTTTAAAATAGAGATGCTCAATAAACTGGGGCAGAGGCGCCGAGTTCTCGCGCCATCTGAACCTGGGCGTGGCTCAGATGATGCCTCTTTCGCGCCTCAATCCAGACTTGCAGGTTTCTGCTTTTGGCCGCCACTAGCCGCTCCTCTTTGACGTCGTTCTCGCCGTCCGCTTGGCGCTGGACTTCTGCTCTTGTTCTCTGGCTATCGGCAATCGTCAATCGAAAATCGGCAATCAAAACATGGGCATGGTGATGTCGCCCCAAAAGCTGCGCCGAGGAGGTATCACCACGTCTTTAAGCGCCGGGTCAGAGCTGGGGCCCTTCGAGACAAGGTCGGCAATCACCAGCGGCGTCATCTTGGCGGTCACGTCGGTCACCTGCTCGACGGTGAGTGCGGGACGGCCCGGCTTGTCCACGCGCGAGAAGACGACCTTGTAGTTATCCTGCGGGCTGCCCATGATTCTTTCCTTGCGCTGATGGTCGAGGAAGGGGACGACGAAACTCAGTAGGTAGGCGAAGCGGTGCGGCGACATGCGGCTGAACATGCGGTGGTTAGTGCCGACATCGGCAAACATGTTCACCATGCCATAGTCTTGTGGAAGGATGTGGGCGGTGAAGACGGCGCCGGGTTCCTTTTCCAGGGCTGATCGGACGCGTTCATCGTTCAGGGCAGACGAAACCACCTGCTGGATTCTCTCCGCTGGCATGGGCCAGATTGCGATGGCCATGGTTCGGTCCTCGGGCAGAAGTTCCGTGGCCGAATGACCGATGGTGTAAAAACGCAGCGCCAGCGCGCTGCCCATCACAAGCATGACGATCACCGCGCTCGAGACCGCCAAAGCCACGGAGCGGTTGGCAATCCAGCCGAAGAACAGCCGGAAGAGCCGGCCGCCAGGATTTCCGGGAATAAACATGGCCGTGCGCCGGCGGTATTCAGCGTAAGCAGGGAATCGCGCCTCCATTTGCTGTTCTTCGAAGCGCGCCAGGAAGTAGTAGGCGAAAAGCATGCCCACATACAGGATCAGGATGATGATGCGCGGCCACATGGTCAAAAGCCCGTAGCCGGCGACGGCCAGGCTGAGGTATTGCGGGTGCCGAATGTGGGAGTAAATCCAGGAGTTCACTACGCCCTTGCGGAAGAGCTTGGCGCGGTAAACTTGGAAGGCGCAGATTAGGAAGGCCAGGATGCCGAAGCTGAAGCAGTACGTTCCGACTTGCCAGCGCAGGAATTCCAGCGTAGGACTGGTGGTGATGACCGAGTGCGACAAGAAGAACGCTTCCGTCCACGCGGTCGACGGCCATCGATGCAGCCCTTGCAGGGTGGGAGCGTAGACCGAGTACCAGTAGAAAGCGAAGGGGCTGATCATGACGATCACCTCGATCATCACCAGCCCGTAAAGCGCGGAAAGCACTAACTTGAGAAGCTTCTTCACAGTGCCACCTTCCTTAATGCGTTTTCAATCGATCAAGGTTTCCTTGCCCCCTGGGAAAGGCGATCCGGCGCTTCCGGAGATTCCGATTCACACTTCAGCGGAGGTCGAGCGCGAATTTTATGGCTTGCTCGATAGACCTCATCTTCTCGGGCGAAAGGGTTGTCAGACTTCGATCCAGTCTCTTCTTGGAAACGGTGACAATGTTATCGAGGTTGGCCACACAGTCTCTGGGCAGGCCGTCTTCCGGACCCAACCGCACCTCTACGGGTATCTCGTGAACGGTCCGCGTTATGGGAGCGACCGTAACCGAGGAGCGGACAGGGTAAGCGGCATTGCGGCTCAGAAGCAGGACGGGGCGGCGGCCGATCGGTTGAGGAATGTTCGCCCACCAAACCTCACCACGCTTCATCCCAGTCCTCCTCCGACAAAACTTCGGCGGCCAGCCTTGCCCCGATCTCGCCCCAGGCAGGTTTCTCCGGTTTGCGACGATAACCCTCGACGTAACGCCGTTCGAGTTCCTGTTCCTCAAGCCTTTGGAGGTACTCCTGACACGCTGTGCGGATGAGAGCGGCCCGCGTGGAGCGCGACGATCGGGCTTTGCGGTTCACGGCCTGAAGCAGCTTTTCATCCATGGGTACTTGAATCACCTTCATAGAACCGGCTCCTCATGTAGGTACACATCTCATTGTGGAGCAAAATGTGGGTAGCGTCAACGCACCGGAGAAAAAACAAAGCTCTAAGCCAGGCCGTGTCTCTTTGGTTCCAATTTGGCAAGGCTTCAGTCGCACTTCCAGACGCTTGTGTTATCGGCCTTAGTCGCGTCCTTAGCGACGCGGGCCGCCATTTGTTTTGAAAAAACGCCGCGCCTCCCCAACAAATTCGCGAATAGCGTACACCTTCCGTAAGAGAGGCTACAAACGGCTAGTGTGTACCCGATTCGTGCCCTCGGTGACGTCAACCATTTCGCGCATCTCCCCGCCCGCGGCGGGCTCGGCCCTCGACCGGGCGTGCGCCACAGCGATGGCTGCCACGCTGACAATCTCCTCCACCGAGGCGCCACGCTGCAGAACGTGAACAGGCTTGCGAAGACCCATCAGAATCGGTCCGAGGGCTTCGGCGCCGCCGATGCGCAGCATCAGTTTGTAGGCCACATTGGCCGACCCCAAGTCCGGAAACACCAGGACGTTGGCCCCGCCTTTCAGGCTCGAGAAGGGATACTCTTCCTGCAGAATCTCCGGCACCACGGCCGTATCGGCCATCATTTCGCCGTCGATGATGAGCCTGGGGTATCGCTGTTTTACCAGCTCCGTGGCTTTCCGCACCTTTTCCGTTAAGGGGTGCCGGGTGCTGCCGAAATTGGAGAAGGAAAGCATCGCCACGCGAGGCTCGAAATCGAATTCGCGCGCTACCTCGGCAGCGAGCACCGCAATCTCCGCCAGGTCTTCAGCCGTCGGTTCAATGTTGACCGTCGTATCGGAGAAGAAATAGACCTGCTGCTTGGTGACGATGACGTAGACGCCGGAGACGCGGTGAACATTCTCGCGAACCTTGATGATCTCGAGCGCCGGCCGGATGGTTTCGGGGTAATGCTGCGACACTCCGGCGACAAAGCCATCGGCGTCACCCTTGTGGACCATCATGGCTCCGAAGTAGTTGGGGTTGAGCATCTGCTCTCGCGCTTCACTGAGGGTCACGCCGCGCCGCTGGCGGAGGCCGAAAAAATCCTCCACGTACGCAGCCAACCGGGGCGACCGCTCCGGTTCGACGATTTCGGCGCTCAGGCCATGAATGCCCAGCTCGTCCAGCCTCCTCTCGATGATGGCTGGACGCCCGATCAGGATCGGATAGGCTATCTTCTCTTCCAGGAGCTGGTAGCTGGCGCGGATGATCTTTTCGTGCTCGCCTTCTGAAAACACAATACGCTTGGGCGCAGCCTTGGCCCGCTGCCTGACGGCCACCATGACCTCGTGGGTGCGGCCCAAACGCCGGGAAAGCTGGTCCCGGTACTCGTCCAGATCGACGTGTAACCGCGCGACTCCGGTCCGCATTGCCGCTTCGGCTACGGCCGAGGCCTCCCAAATCAGCACGCGCGGGTCGAAGGGCTTGGGGATGATGTACTCCCGGCCAAACTTCAAGCGGCGCAGGCCGTAGGCGGTAAGAACGCTGTCCGGTACGTCCTCCTTGGTGAGCGAGGCCAAGGCCTGTGTGGCGGCCACCTCCATTTCGTGGTTGATGGTGCGCGCCCGCACGTCGAGAGCACCGCGGAAGATGAAGGGGAAGCCCAAAACGTTGTTCACCTGGTTGGGATAATCGGAGCGACCCGTGGCCATTATCACGTCCGGACGTGCCGCCATCGCTTCTTCGTAACTGATCTCAGGAACCGGATTGGCCATGGCGAAGATAATCGGCCGGTCCGCCATCGAACGTACCATGTCCGCGGTTACGCACCCGGCGATGGAAAGTCCCGCAAATACATCTGCCCCCTTCAAAGCATCGGCCAAAGTTCGGGCGCGAGTCTCGACCGCCAGGCGGGCCTTGTAAGGATTCATGCCTTCAGTGCGGCCTTCGTACACCACACCCTTCGTGTCGCACAGCACGATGTTTTCCCGCTTCACTCCCAACCTGATGTAGTGCTCGGCGCACGCAATCCCCGCTGCCCCCGCGCCATTGAAGACTAACTCTACTGCGCTGATGTTCTTGCCCACCAGTTCGAGGGCGTTCAGGAGAGCCGCTCCGGAGATGATGGCTGTTCCATGCTGGTCGTCGTGGAAGACAGGAATGGACATTGTGCGGCGTAGTGTCTCCTCGATGTAGAAACACTCCGGAGCCTTGATGTCTTCCAGGTTGATGCCACCCACGGTGGGCTCGAGAAGCTGGCAGAACTTGATGACGTCATCCGGATTCTCGGAGCTAACTTCCAGATCGAAAACGTCGATATCGGCGAAGCGCTTGAAGAGGACGCCTTTGCCCTCCATGACGGGCTTTCCCGCCAGCGCTCCGATGTTGCCCAAGCCCAGGACTGCCGTCCCGTTGGAGACCACGGCAACCAGATTTCCCTTTGCCGTGTACTCGAACGCGAGCTCGGGCTTCTTCTGGATCTCGAGACAAGGCTCCGCCACACCTGGTGTGTAAGCCAGGCTCAAGTCCCACTGAGTGCGACAGGGCTTGGTGGCTACAACTTCAATCTTGCCTTTGCGACCTCTTTGGTGATAATCGAGTGCATCCTGCTTGCGAATATCCATACGACACCCCCCGGCCGAATTAAGTAAATAAGACCGACCTCCTCCATTTATTTTGCCACTCTGAGAGGAGGATAGATAGCGCGGGAGCGCGCGGTGTTGTCTCACTTCGAGCGTCTTCCGGTCGCGGATGAAAACCAAGTGGCAAAGCCGCCAACCCTGAGCCATAATCTAGCCATGATCCTGGCCGCACTCTTCCTCTTGCTTCTTGGCAATTGGCCCACGTTTCGTGGACCCGACCATTCCGGTGTCGCGGACAACGAAAAGATTCCCGACACGTGGGACGTAACCACCGACGCGAATATTCGCTGGAAGACGCCGATTCCCGGCCTTGCGCATTCCAGCCCGATCGTGTGGGGCGATCGCGTTTTTGTCACCACGGCGATCAGCAGCCGCGGCAACGAAAAATTCAAGCCGGGACTCTACGGCGAAGGCGACGCTTCCGACGATCGTTCGTCGCATCAGTGGAAAGTCTACGCGCTCGACCTAAAGACTGGACGCATCGTTTGGGAGCGACTAGCGTTCGAAGGGGAGCCGCGCGAGAAGCGGCACATGAAGTCCACCTACGCCAGCGCGACCCCCGCCACCGACGGACGGTACGTCGTGGCGTGGTTCGGATCGCAGGGCGTCTATGCTTATGACATGTCCGGCAAGCTCGTGTGGAAGAAGGATCTCGGCCGGCTCAACGTGGGCGCTTACGACGACAAGAGCTACGAGTGGGGCACGGCCAGCTCGCCCATCATCTACCAGGATATGGTCATCATCCAAGTGGACACGCAGGAAGAATGCTACGTGATGGCGATGAACATCAAGAACGGCGACACAGTTTGGAAAACGCCGCGCACGGAACTGCCGTCCTGGTCAACGCCGGCGATTGTTCCCGCGCCGGGCGGCGTGGAACTGGTGACCAACGCGCCGCGCGCGATTCGCGGATACGATCCGGCGACGGGCAAGGAGCTTTGGAGCCTCAAGCCGAGCTCGAACATCACCGCCCCGACGCCGGTTTTCTCGGGCGACGTCATCGTGGTGGGCAGCGGACGGCGGCCGGAAAAGCCGCTCTACGCCATTCGCACCGGAGCGCGCGGCGACATTTCCTTGAGCCCCGGCGAAAAGTCCAACAGTTACGTGCTGTGGCAGCATCTCGGCGCGGGTCCCTACATGCCGTCGCCGCTGATTTATCAAGGATTGGTCTACACGCTCGAAAACGCCGGAATTCTGACTTGCTACGATCTGCAAACCGGCGAGGAAAAATATAAGGCGCGCGTTCCGCATCAAGGCAGCGGCTTCAGCGGGTCGCCGGTCGAGAGCGACGGACGGCTTTTCTTGCCTTCGGAGGATGGCGATGTTTTTGTCGTGCGTGCGGGCGCCAAATTCGTGATGTTGGGCAAGAATTCCCTGGGCGAATTGCTGATGTCTACGCCGGCGATTGCCGACGGGTTGATGTTGATCCGGGCGGAGCACGATTTGTTCGCGATCGGGAAGCCCTGATGAAGAGAACGCAGCCGCCGAAAAACGCTGACCAAAGCCGATAAACGCATCTTTCGGGTCTGATCGGCGTTCATCGGGCGTCTATCGGCGGTTGCTTCTTGTGTTAGCTAGGCAAGAAATCTCCAAAATAAACGCGCGATCCAAAGGCGTTTTCAGCCCCCTCGCCGAGCTTGTCAGGATGGCGTTCTGTCAGTCCTTCTCCACGAACATCAACTCGCATTTCCTTTGATAACCGAGCGGCCCATGGACCCATGGATACGTCCTATCGAAAGAAGGGCGCTGATTGCTATAGTTGTTCAGAGCGCGGCCTTTCGGCCGCAGACCAAAAGCGGATTCCTCGCTTCGCTCGGAATGACAGGCTGCGGCCGCCCCGAGCGCAGCGAGGGATCTGAGTTCCTCGCCTGGCTACGACCTGAGAAGAAGAGGCTGGTGCTACAGGAGATGCCGAAGTGTCCACGCTAATGCAGGACCTTCGCTATGCCTTCCGCCGCTTGCGCCAGTCTCCGGGGTTCGCGGCAGTGTGTGTGATCACACTCGCGCTCGGAATCGGCGCGAACACCGCGATCTTCACTCTAGTCGACGCGATCATGCTTAAGAGCCTGCCGGTGGCAAATCCCAAGGAACTCTATCGCCTCGGGAACGATGCTAACTGCTGCTTGCTCGGCGGATTCCAGGGCAATTGGAGTATTTTTTCTTATCCGCTCTATCAGCAGTTTCGCGACCACACGCCCGAGTTCAGCGAGATGGCCGCCTTCCAAGGAGGCCTGCCGAGCGTGAGTGTCCGGCGCAATGGCACAAACGCGCCGGATGAGCCTTATATGGGTGAGTTTGTCTCTGGCAATTACTTCTCCATGTTCGGTCTCGGCGCTTTCGTCGGACGGGTCATCACGCCCGAGGATGACAGGTCCGGCGCTGCGGCGGTAGCGGTGATGAACTACCGCACCTGGCAGCAGCACTTCGGACTCGATCCAATGGTCGTCGGCGCCACCTTCACCATTAACATGATTCCCTACACCGTGGTGGGAGTCGCCCCGCCGGGTTTCTTCGGGGATCAGTTGCGGCCAGACCCGCCGGATTTTTGGCTGCCACTAGCCACTGAACCCGCCTTGAGCGGACAGAATTCGGTCCTGAATAATCCTCGATTGCACTGGTTGTACATCATCGGGCGCTTGAAACCGGGAACGCGGCCAGCCAGCGTCCAGTCCAAGGTTACGGTTGCACTCCAGCAATGGCTCAGCACCCAGCCGGATTTAACTCCTCACGATCGCTCGGAGCTCGGGAAGCAACGTATCGTCGTCACGCCGGGTGGGGGCGGCGTGGCCAACCTACAGCAGCAGACTGCGGCGGGCCTCCGCCTGCTCATTACGATTTCCGGCCTGGTGCTACTGATCGCCTGCGCCAACATTGCCAACCTGCTGCTCGCGCGCGGCGCCGCCACCCGCTTCGAGACCGCTATCCGGGTGGCGCTGGGCGCCCCTCGGCACAGGCTCATCCGCGAGGTCATGACGGAAAGCATTCTACTCGGGGTCCTCGGCGGCCTGGCTGGGCTCTTCGTAGCTTTTGAGGGTACGCGCACTATCCTGCTGATTGCTTTTCGTGGAGCGCATTACATCCCCATCAATCCTGCTCCCTCGCTGCAAGTACTCGGTTTCGCCTTCCTGCTGGCGTGCGTAACCGGAATCGTCTTCGGTGTGGCGCCGGCTTGGATCACCTCCCACTCCGACCCTGCGGACACCCTGCGGGGCGCAGGTCGCTCTACCCGCGACCGCTCTTCGCTGCCACGCCAATCGCTCGTCGTGTTGCAGGTCGCCCTCTCGGCCGTTCTGTTGATCGGAGCCGGCCTGCTCAGCCAGACGCTTCGCAACCTGGAAAACCAGCGCTTTGGTTTCGAAACCGAAAGCCGCCTGATCGTGCGGGTGAATCCTGCCCTCGCTGGATACAAAGTGGAAAAACTCTACGGGCTCTACCAGCAGCTCGAGCAGCACCTTCCGCAAATCCCCGGCGTGGTCAGCGCCAGCTACTCAATCTACAGCCCGATGAGGGGTGATAACTGGTCCCTGGGCATTTACATCGAAGGTCACCCGCCGGAGGAGCGGATCGGCGCTTCCTTTGACCGTGTCGGCCCGCATTACTTCGAGACCATCGGCACGAGGTTGTTGCGCGGACGCACGATCGGCGACGAGGATACGCCGACATCGCGCCACGTCGCTGTGATCAATGAAACCTTCGCCCGCAAGTTCTTCCCCAAGGAAGACCCCATCGATAGGCACTTCGGCATGGGAGATGCGAGTAATAGTGGGGATCTTGAAATCGTGGGCATTGTGGAGGATGCGAAGTATTCGGAGGCACGGGAGCCCGCCTACCCGACTTTCTTTATGCCCTTTCTGCAGATGGCGAAAGATCCCAAGCTGTTCTTCATGGTGGGATCTCACTTCATGGGGGACATCGAGTTGCGTGTCGCCGGCAAACCTGAGAATCTGGAGCCTGCCGTCCGCAGCGCCCTGGCCGACATCGATCCCAACCTCACGGTGCTCGATATCGTGAGCCTGAGCGAGCAACTCGACCGCAATTTCAATCAGGATCGGTTAATCGCGCGGCTGACCGAGTTGTTTGGCTTGCTCGCGCTCGTCCTCGCCTGCGTGGGACTTTACGGCGTCACCGCCTATTCCGTAGCACGCCGCACGAGCGAAATCGGTATCCGCATGGCACTTGGCGCCGACCGAAGAAATGTATTAGGCCTGGTGTTGCGCGGCGCTCTTATTCAACTCGGCTTGGGTCTTGCAATTGGCATTCCGGTTGCTCTTGCCGGCGGCCGTTTGGCCGCCAACCAGCTTTACGGCGTCAAGAGCCATGATCCGGCGATTCTGGGCCTGGCCGTTGTTGTTCTGGCGGCCTGCGCGCTGCTGGCGGCATTTGTCCCCGCTCGGCGCGCTGCCTCGATTGATCCCATGCAGGCCCTGCGGACGGAATAACTCAGGGATCACAAACTTAAGTGTTTCTTGAAACTGAGTGTCTTAACAGCTCCAAAATCGTCTACACTGACCTGCGCAAGGAATGTTGATGGGTGGCGCACACATCGCAAACAGCGCGATGCATGTGCCACCTTCTCCACGGGCTAAAGGCTCGGGCTTGCGGGCTGGACAGACGTGCCTCTGTCACAGCCCGCAGCCAGGGATTTCCGTCGACGCTCCAATGCCGATCGCTACTTAGATACGATCACCCCAAACAAGCCATCCGCGTAGCCGTTAGGACCGGCGCTAAAGAAGAGCTGATTGGTTCGACCGTTTACATCTTTAGCGCCGCCACTGCCGAAGGTCAACCCCCACAGTCCAGGGATACTAATGGTGTGCCCGGAGGTGTCTGCAAGCTGACCCAGAAACATGCGGGTTGTATAGTCGAAGGCATTGATGTGGCCATTGCTGACGTTGCCCACGAGTAACGCATTGCTGAACTTGCCGAAGTTAGGTGGTGCAAGTGCAAGTCCCCAAGGTTCCTCAAGCTTTCCGTTCGTGGCAAACCGTCTGACCAAGTGGCCGTCAGTGGTGAAAATATCCACCAGCCCGCCGGACATGCCAAACTTGCCATAGGTGACGTACAGATAGCCGTTGATGTTTTGGACGTTGTAGGGTGCCAGATCTGTGGGAGCCGTCGTGTCGGAGAAGGAACGCACGAGCTTGAAATTCGCGTCAAACATATCCACGCGACGGTTCGACCCATTGTCCGCCGCGTAGAGGAAGGTCGCGCCGTTGTTGAAGCCCATGGCCAAGCCTGTGTAGCTGGAACCGAGGCTGGAATTATTGACGGCGATCACGGCATCCTTACCGGTGCCGAAATTCCACCCACTGATCGTGCCGTCCAGAGTGTCGAAAATGAACAAAGCAGGGCCGGAAGTGCCGAGCACAAAGTCCGTCAAGCTGGTGTCGGTGTTGGCGACAATGCCTGTGGGTGTGCCTTTGCCTGCACCCGACGCGGGAGGCACCGTCACGACGAGCGGTATGCGATTGCCCATGCCGTCGTAGAGAGTTGACTTTCCACTCATTTCGTCGCTCACCCAAAATGGAGATATCGGAAAGTTTGCGATCCCCCAGCCATTGACCAGGTTCGGATCCTGGTGCTTGGCGCCGGGCAGGTTTGACACGAGGTCAGTCCTTAAGTACTGCGCAGCGGCAGGGGCCTGGAAAGCCGGGAATAGAACTGCCGCTACCACGAGAGACGCGAGAAACGTGAAGCTACGAGTTGAACTAGTTTGAACTTTCATCTTGTGGTTATCCTCCTTCTTTTTCCTCTTAAGATTTGGTTGATGCCTCCACGGCGCCGAGTGCAGCTCGGGCGCCCACGACGACGTCAACAGTCTCTATGTCGAAGCCGCGCCATCTTATCGCCCGCAACCCGGCCGGTTGTCATGAAGGTGTCTCTAAATTGTAAAATCTTAAGTTAAACAAGGCTGGCCAACCTCAGTGGCTTTCGACGGAATGTCTTAACAGTTCCAGATCGTCTACACTGACCTACGCAGGGATAGGTTGGCTGTCA
>DATJKY010000596.1:0-9411 GCA_035490955.1 Terriglobia bacterium
CCTGGACAGTCATTTGCCTTTGCCTCGGGCTATGCGCCGCGTTCTCCCGGATGAGAACGGCTGATCTCTCATGGCGACTGCCACACTCTCATTCGATTCCTTGTATTTGAGCCACTGTGATTTTGAATACGCAAGCGTCACAGAGAAACTGTGTTCCGGCATAAACTGACAAATTGCCGGTCACGGGCGCGATCAGCCGCCAACTATCCATCCCCCAGTTCTTTTCTTTGTTGAATGTGTGGGTTACTTGAACGAAGTTATTGTGGTGGGCGCTGGCACCTGCAAGACACCAGTACTGGCTTGGATCGAAACCGCTGTTTGCGTAGTCACATGAAACGGTAATTTCCAGCCAGTTCCCCACCTGTTGCACGTTCTCATTGACCTGGAAAACGCCGCCGCCGTTGAGACTCTGCTGCTGGTAGTCTAGGATATTCGGAGCCGGCAGGTCACCTGCATAGACGAGTGACGCATAAACCGCGGTCACAAGTAATACAACAAGACTCTTCTTAAGCATTTGCATAACTTCCTCCATGTTTGAAGTTTCCTGGTTTGTGGTAACTCATGCATTAGTATACCTAAGAGTACGTTAGTCTATAGTTTTAATTTGTCAACAACAAAATTTCAAGTTCAGGAGATTCTTGGTCCATTGTCAGGAGTGCCGAATCTGCAGCGGCGTCCTTCCAGGTAAACGCCTGTCTGATCGTTGACGTGGCGGCATCATCGGGACGGAGCCGATCAAAAAGGGCCCTGTCATGCCCAGCGCCGCGAGGCATCAGGAATTGCTGACCCTGGCCGGCCACAGGGATTGTGTCAGGACTGTGGCCTGGAGCCCGGACGGCAGGCGGCTGGCGACGGGGAGTGGGGACGCGAGGGCGAAAGTGTGGGACGTCGAGACGGGCAAGGAATTACTGACCCTGCGCGGCCACAGTGACTCCGTGTATAGCGTGGCTTGGAGCCCGGACGGGAAGCAGCTGGCGACTGGGGGTTGGGACAATACGGTGAAGGTGTGGGACGCCGAGCCGAGACAGGCCAGGCATTGCGGAACCTTAGCGGACAGACCGTAGCTGTTAGAAGTGTGGCCTGGAGCCCGGACGGGAAGCGACTGGCGACAGCCGGTGACGATCTGATCGTTCAAATCTACGCTATGGACATCCACGATCTGATGGCGCTCGCCCGCCAGCGCGTCACGTCCCACCCCTCGGACGAGGGCTGCAAAAGGTATCTCTATGTGGACAAGTGCCCACCGGTTCCGGAGCTGTCTTCTCGATAACCAAAAATGATGTCCACTTTGCGAGAGGTGGAACATCACGACAGAAGAGATTCCTTGATGACAACAAGGATTCTCTCAAGAATACCTTCGCGACAGTGAAGGAGGACGCCGACTGGCCGATGCTAAGGTCGCCGCGGATCGTACGAGGACTGTCAGGATGTGTTCGTGATTTAAGGCTGGTGCAAAAGCAGAGCGCCTGGCCGCATTCCTCGGCTGCAGCCTGAGCCTCGCTTGAAAGGCCTGACCCCCTGGCCAGCGTTTGCGGCTTGCAGCGAACGCCCCGGTGCAAACGGCCTGGGCGTGGCGTCGTGGGATAGATTCAGCGAGCGCCAACTCGACCGGTAATACGGCAGACTGATCTTCGAATCAATGGCTGCGTCACGGACCAAAGCCCATTTTATTGAGCCGATGCTTCTGCTTCGGACCGATAAGCGGGAGTCGTGGTCTGCTAGCGAGGACGGCTCGGAATGACAAAGGTGATCGGCCGATGCGTGTTTGCCTCCACAAGCACCTCTACTCAGCAAAGAAGCCGGATCCATGCCTGCTTAGACACCGAGGGGTCGCTAAAGGTTTCGAATCGGTGGGCCGGTCGGAATGAACCTTTTCAGGAGAAACGTGCTCACCGGGTTCTTCCTCTATGTCCTCCGCGTCCTCTGTGGTGAGGCCTTTGTCAGTAGCGCGTGGATTCTAACCGGGTATGGCACCCGAAAAGAGATCAGTCCTGAGTTTCACCGTGGGAGTGCCTGAGCCAGCGGCTTTGAGCGTTGGCTCGCGGTCGAGAGCCTTCAACAATTCACGTGTAACTCGATTATCGATCTCCTCCCCATGCTCCAGGTCGACGGGATAGCGAATGATCACCTGGAGGTCCGAGGGTGTGAGATGCAGTCTGCTTCTTGGCCACAGCGTACTCACCGACGCTGAAGTGAGAGTCCGTTCCATTTGCCGGCGTTGCCGTTCCATTTCTTCCCGGTAGTCTGAGAAAGCAGCTTCCACCGCCTCACGCACGCGTTCTTCGACGGCGCTGTAGTCGCTGTCGGGCGAGAGCGTCAGCGTAATCTCGTGCCAGACGAAATTCGTGCCCGGGATCCGCTTGAAGAGGCCAGCGTTTGACTGGAAGACGACTGAATTCGGAAACGCGACCACCCGTCCGCTTGGGGTATCTACTCCGTCGCCACCCAACTCCATCAGGTAGAGCCTCACTGGACCGATTTCCACCACCTCCCCCGTTACCCCTGCGATTTGGACTCGATCTCCAACCCGAATTCCGAATCGTCCGATAAGGGAGAAGTAGCCGGCAACGGACAGAATGACGCTTTGCAAAGCCAACGCGACACCTGCCGTGAGCAGCCCCGCAAACGTCATCACGGACCCCAATTCAGTGGCGAAAGCGATTGCGAAGATGAGAGCAATCGAGAGCCACAGAACAATTCTTTGCAGCAACAGCAACTGGTACCTGCGGCGTGCGTCCTGAACGTAGCGGAATATCGTTCTCCGCCAGAGTCCGGCGAGCCCGATGACAACCCCCAGGATCACCCCCAGGACGGCCAACCTTGCCAGCAGGCTCTTCAACTCCGCTTGGTATTGGTTCCGGATGCGGCTCTCCCAGCCGGTGAGACTCCGTTTGTAAATCCCGAGCAGAATTCCCTGCTTGCTCAAAGGCAGAACAAGCGCCGTCGTCTGCTTGAATTGCGCCGTAATCGCATCCAGTTTCTTCTTGTCCTGTTCCAGTTTGGCTTGGTCCGCGGAATCGGCTTGCTTGGCCAGATCATCGCCGTGCTGGACCAGTTCCTTCAGAGTCTTTACCAAGGGCGCCCGTAGTTCGTTGGAGCTTTGGGCAAGCGCATCCGTTAAACGAATAGTCTCATCGAGCGTATGAATTCTTCGAGAAAGCGCAAAGAGGTCAGCGCCCAGTCCCCAAATCCCGGAGGGCTCCGCTTTGCGAGTACCGGAAACGGATACAGAGTCGAAGGATTCGTTCACCCGATTACCGCTCTCCTTGGTGGTTGCCGGTTCCGCTAAAGCTCCGGGGACGGAACGCGCCAACGTCTCGATTTGGGCGCGCTGTCCCGTCGCTCCCAGATCGTTCCTGCTGGTTCCTCCGACGAACTCCATCATGCTGCGCACGGCCTCTCTTCGTGCCTCAGCCAGTTCTAGCTCACTCCGCGTCTCGGCGAGGGTAGACTGCCAATGTTGACGTTTGGATCCCGACGCGGTCGCCAGTTTCTGTTTGACCGATTCCACCTCTCCCTGCAAATCCTGGACGTTTTTGTCCAGCGTCGCGGCCATTTGGACGAGTGCTTGATACTGCGACGAAGCAGGGCTCTCGCCCGCTACGTGATTCCAGCCGACCGGCTCGGCCGTCAACGCCGTCTTGGCTCGGGCGAAATCAAAGGCAAGCTGGACAACCTGGTTGGCGATGTGTCGATCATCGTACACGACCATCGCATCGCTTGGCTCAGTTGCAATTTGCTGCTCCACAGCCAGTTGACGGTACCAGCCAATTGTCTGCTCAAGAAACCGAATGAGGTCGGGTGGGTCAGAAGGAGCCGCGAAAAACCTGGAAGATACCCCAAAGGTGAGCCCGATTGCGAAAGTCACCCATACCAGAAACATGATGCCACGCCGTGCTAATCCCTGTAAGGCGGAGTGCCCTCGGCTAACTGTGATCATCGCCAACATCGCCTCCAATCATTGTACTTCACCGGTCTCCCACAAAACAGGATTTCGACTGCGCTAAGAATGTCATTATCCGACCGCGGCCCTGGTTTCCCTGACGTCCGAGCCCTCTCACGGTCCAACCGCCACGGGTGCTATCTTAGATGCGCAATGGGGTGCGGTTCGCAGCCTCCTCCTGCAGCTTGGTCGCGATCTGGCCGAACCTGCGATGTTTCTACAGCATTGCTCAGAATACGGATTTGAGGCTGCATGAAGTTAAGTGTACGGTTGCGCGAGGGAGGGCAAAAGGATTGGCGTTACGTTCTTGCACGACTAAACTCGGGAGAACCCTGGCCGGCCTCACGCTGATCTCCGCTGTGGGGTGCGTGCTTTGTGCCCAGTCGCCAGAGGTGGGCAATCGCAAGAAGCTAATCTTCCACGACATTCGGACTGACGCACAGGGTCACATCGTTCCTTGGTACGCCGACGAGCCGGGCACCGCCTACGACCACGTCCTCGGCCTCCTCTGGCGCTACTGGAAGTACATGCCCAATTTTTCCTCCAACGACGAGGAGTTCCACCGCCGCTATCGAGCGACTGCCGGAGTGAAGAAGTATTTCGTGTTCCGTACGCTGGACGAACCGGGCGTCGGCGGCGACCAGTTCGCCATGATGCTTTCCTCCTGGTCGCTCTACTATGCCTACAGCGGCAATCCCGAAGTTCTGGAAGACATGCGAAACGAAGCCGACCTTTACATCGCCAATGGCTTCTCGTCGTCAACGGCCGCATGGCCGAACATTCCTTATCCGTGCAACACGAAGAAGCTAGCCGTGTACGACGGTGACCTGGTGGCTGGCAAGGGTTACACGCAACCGGACAAGGCTGGGTCGTTTGGCGCAGAGCTTGTGGCCCTCTACAAGATCACGGGTGACCGCAAGTATCTCGACGTGGCGCGTGCCATCGCTGACACGCTCGCCTCCCGCGTCCAGTCCGGTGACAACGACCATTCTCCCCTGCCCTACCGCGTCCATGCGGAGACGAACGAGGTGAGGGACGCTTACACCAGCAACTGGACGGGGACACTCCGGTTGTTCGAGGGGCTGATCGGCCTTCACGAGGGTAATACCGACTGCTACCGGAAGGCCCATACGACCATCAGTGAGTGGCTGAAGCAGTATCCGCTGAAGACCAACAAATGGGGACCGTTCTTCGAAGATGTCGGGAACTGGTCCGACACCCAAATCAACGCCGGCACGCTGGCCTGGTATATGCTGGAGCACCCCGACTGGGACCCCGACTGGCGCACCGACGTGCGGGGAATCCAGGACTGGGTACTGAAGACCCTCGGCCTCGACTACTGGAAGCGTTACGGGCCCACGATCATTGGGGAGCAGACGGTCTACAAGGTGCAGGGACAGAGCCACACCTCGCGGCACGCCTCGGTGGAGTTGCGCTACGCGGAGCAGTCGGGCGACACGAGCCGCAAGGAGGAAGCAGTCCGCCAGCTCAACTGGGCCACCTACATGGTGGACGATGACGGCAAAAACTGGTACCCCAACTTCGAACTGCAGGAAATCTGGTGGACTGACGGCTACGGCGATTATGTTCGTCATTACCTGCGAGCCATGGGTGCCGCGCCGGAACTGGCGCCGCCAGGACAGAATCATCTGCTGCGAACGACATCGGTATGCCGGAAAGTCGAGTATCAGCCTCGCCGGGTTGCCTATGATACCTTCGACGACTCCGGAGAAGAAGTCCTGAGGCTGGTTTCGAGGCCAAGAGCAGTGCGCTGCGGAGGGAGACCGCTGCCCTATCGGAAAGGGCCTGCGGAGGAAGGCTGGGGCTGGGAGCCACTTTCGAGCGGAGGAGTTCTGCGGCTGAGCAGAAAAGGTTCGAACCGGGTGGAAGTAATACTCTAATTCCAACTTACCGCGCCTGGGGTCGGAAACCGGTATGCAAAGCCAAGCCGGCTGTCATTCGCACGCACGCCTATCTTGCCGATGAGTCAGGGATGAGAACGCAAAGCCATATGTCCCTGTCCCGCATAACTCTTGACAATCATGTTCTCTGCCGACCCCTCACCCGGCTCGCTATGCTCGCCACCCTCTCCCCCAAAGGGGGTGCGTCTCGCGATCGATCATCCATTTAGTCTTCGAGATGGATGCCGTCACCCGTATGTACTTCCCCCGCCGTGAGCACGGTCGCGTAAACTCCGGCGCACTTGTTGTGCTGCTGCACGACACATTTCAAGATTTGCGGGGCGGGTTGGCTGGTGGTGGGGTCGAGCGTGATCATGACGCAGCGCTCGTCTACCTCGGTGACAGCGACGCGCGCCGTGTCGCCCAGGCGCAAAACGCGGCCAACCCACTTCAACTCATCGAAGGCCGCACCACCCTCGAGATTCACTAGCAGGTTGGGCCGAAAGCGCCACGGCTTCGCCTCGGTTTGGGATTCCTCGGCAATGCGTTGGACAGTTTGCTCGCTGATGAGGGAGACGTTAGCGACATCGAACGAGCCGCGATAGTCTCTGAGCAGAAAGACCGGTTTCCCGAAGCGTTTCTCGATGGCCTGCCGCAGCTCGCTGCTCGCGACCGGCCAGCGTTCGCCGGCAGTCGTAGTCACGCTCACGGCGACGTCGGCCGTACCCCGCTTCTCGACCGAAGTCTGCCAACGGAGAAGTTCTGGCATCTCCCGCGCCGTAAGCCACGGGAAAGAGCTTCGCGACTCAGCTTGCACAAATGCAAAGCGACGATCCTCCTCGAAGCCCTGGAGGGTCAAGGGAAGAGAAGTGTATGCCTCACCGCACATGGATTTGACAGGATACCTCGCCAGCATGCGTATGACGCCGACCCTTTGCATAGTTCTACCTCCTTGTGAACGCCCGGGAGTATTGTATGCCAAAACATGAAAGGGGGAACTCGTGTGCACCTTTATCCGCTCTTCCAGCAGAACCGTTACAGCGTCGCCCATCTCTTTGCCGATTGCTCGGCGTATGTCTGCTTCTGACGGCAACTTGTGCGTGCCATCGCCCATGGCCGTAAATGAGCTTTGAATGGACAAATGTTTGATAATCGGCACGAAGTCCGGATCGCCACATTTGACGCCAGATACGTCCGTTGAAATCCCAGCCGACAGTAGTTAGCTGTCCGCGTCGCCAGCTTTGGGGAAGAGGACACTGGACGACCTGTCCTCGGACAAACAAACGCACGTTGTCTCCATTAATGCGCCCAAAAACCGAATCGACCATTGAAATTTGAGAAGTAGCTGTACTTTGCCTGCTGCTGACTCTCACTCGTTTGATTAAGAGTCGCATGCAACCTGTGTCGTCCGTCGCGGTGAGGAGTGGTGCAGATGGGCGGCAGGCGCGCAGGTTTGCCTTTACCCGGTTACAAATCAAAGAATAATACACGGAAAGGCGGAAGGGCTTGGACGACCATGATCGGTGATACCATTGGATGGCTCATGAGAAATTCAGCAAGAGCAGAAGGCAAGAATACTTAGAGCTCTTACGACGTGGTGTAGCATCTGGTCCGATTTACGCGTAATGCATCTTGTCCACCCAATGCATGCTTAACGAGGGCGACCATACCGGCATCGCCTCTCACATGGCGAATGAGTCCTACTTCAGGAGGAAGCCGGTGAACTGGAGCGCAATATCCGGCGCCATCGAAAGCTAGGCGTCCGTAGTAAAACCTTCAGGAGAAGCCTCTCATGCAGGAGAAGCGGAATCGGCGGATCGTTCTGGCGGCGCGCCCGCAAGGCGAGCCCCGAGACGAAGACTTCCGCCTGGAGGCCGTGGATCTCGCCTCGCCCGGCCACGACCAGGTGTTGTTGCGTACCATCTACCTCTCACTTGACCCCTACATGCGCGGCCGCATGAATGCAGGGCCTTCCTACGCGCCGCCGGTTGAGGTCGGACAGGTGATGGAAGGTGGAACCATCAGCGCTGTGGTTGAATCACGATCGCCCGCTTTCGCGCCCGGAGACGTCGTTCTCGGCTATACGGGGTGGCAGGAGTACGCGGTGGCGTCAGCAGAATCTCTGCGGAAGCTCGATCCGGCTCGCGTGCCGGTCTCAACGGCTTTGGGCGTGCTGGGAATGCCTGGCTTGACCGCCTATACGGGCCTGCTGAACATTGGTCGGCCGAAGCCGGGTGAGACCGTCGTGGTGGCTGCGGCATCGGGAGCAGTAGGCTCGGTGGTGGGTCAGATCGCTAAGATCAAAGGATGCCAGGCCGTCGGCGTCGCGGGTGGAAAGCAAAAATGCGATTTCGTGATGCAAGAACTTGGCTTTGATGCCTGCGTCGATCATCACCGCACAGCGTTCCCCCAGGATCTCAAAGCAGCCTGTCCGAATGGCGTGGATGTGTACTTCGAGAACGTCGGCGGCCGCGTTTTGAATGCCGTGCTCCCGTTGATGAATCCCTTTGGACGGGTACCAGTGTGTGGTCTGATCGCGCAGTACAACTCAACCGGTTTGTCAGCGGGAATCGACCGCGTTCCGGCGTTCATGGGAGCGATTCTGGTGAAGCGGCTCACGTTCCAGGGCTTCATCGTCAGCGATTTCGCTGCTCAAAAGGGCGATTTCGAGAGGGAAATGATCCAATGGCTGCGGGCGGACAAAGTGAGGTACCGCGAGGACGTGATAGACGGTCTTGAAAACGCTGTGGCCGCTTTCCAGGGTTTGCTCAAAGGCGGAAACTTCGGCAAACTCCTGGTCCGATTAGCCCCGGACACCACGAGAGGCTAGTGCTGCTACAATCTTCCTGAAAATGGAGCGCTCCTCTGGGCCGCCGGGTTGTCAGTCCTGTTCTTTATTCAGCACAGCGAAATGACTCGAGCATTCTTCCGAAATCGTTTCGGCCGCGTAGCACTCACGGTCGTATTGGCCACGGCTGGCGGACAAGCTTCACAGGACCAATATCTCGCCACCGTACTGACGCCTCATAAAGTCCACGCGTGGCTCCATGCACGCGTTCAGATTGCTGCTCCGCCGCTCCGTCCCCTCTACGAGACCCGCCAGACTCACGACCCGAACGGCACCGGGAAATTCTATATGGGTCGGGAGATCGCCCAGGTGATGGGGCCAGGTGGCATCGCTTGGCTGGATCGCCCGGAGCGCGAAGAGGAGGAGGACCCCGGAGTAGTGATCGATGCCCTGGCGCTTCGGGACGGAGAGGTCGTCGCGGACCTCGGGGCCGGCTCTGGTTATTTCACGTTTCGCATTGCGCCAAGGGTCGGCAGAGCGGGCAGAGTGCTGGCTGTAGAAATCCAGGACGAGATGCTCGAAACGATCCGTCGCCGCGCCGTAGCGTTGAAGGTCACGAACGTGGAAGAGATCAAGGGCAGCGAGACCGATCCCAAACTGCCTGCCAGCGGCGTAGACCTCGTGCTGATGGTGGATGTCTATCACGAACTCGCCTACCCATTTGAAGTCATGACCAAGGTCTACCAGGCGCTGAAACCCGGTGCAGAGGTGGTCTTCGT
>DATJKY010000597.1:0-3214 GCA_035490955.1 Terriglobia bacterium
TCCAATTAACGGTACTTGGGAATTTCCCAACGCTCATTGTGGTCCAGCGGGCTGACTTTGCAGATGCCGACTGTCTCGGGACATCGCTTTAGCGATCGCTGAGCGCCCGCGGTTACTTCGAGACACGTTTATCAGGCACAATCTGTCGCGAAGTGCTTGTGGCTGCGGTCGCAGGTCAATGAGGTACCGCCAGACCAGATTTGGCCAAAACTCTGGGAAACCGTTCATCGAATCGAAGAGGATCGAACAGAGGGTCGACGTGAAGCCATATCACTTGCCATGACCTGTCATCCAATGCTTTATGCAGCCAGTCGAATGCCGCATCAAGCTCGCCCAATGCGCCGCAGACGACCGCCATGTTCACGGGCGACACATAGCGCTCGCTGGATAGTGCGGTCAGCTTTTCGAGGATCACGCGCGCATCCGATTTCCGGCCTGCCATCGCATACGCGTAGCCGAGCCCCGCGAATCTCCAAGGGCTGTCGCCTATCTGAGCGGCTCGCTCCAGCGCCGCCGTACCAGCAATAATATCGCCTGCGTGGTATTTTGCCAGGCCGAGATAGTAGTCCGCCAACCAGAACCCGGAGTGGAGATCGGCGGCTGCGGCAAAACCTTTCACTGCCTCCTCAAAACGCCGCAGCCAGTAAAGCGGCCATACGGTCGTCACGTTGATACTTGCCGAGAAAGGATCCCGCTGCCGCGCAAGTTCCATTTCGCTGATTGCTTCATCGAAGCGGGATGTGAGCCCAAGTACAAAACCCAGCCATTGATGAGCCGATGCATAGGCAGGATTCAGGTGGATTGCCGCTCTAAGCTGCTCCTCAGCGCTCGGCCAATTCCACTCGTAGAAGGTCTGAATAAACCCGAGTGAGGCATGGGACTCCGCCAGATCGGGATCTATTTCTGTTGCTCGACGTGCTGCGGATCTCGCGCGCGGGAAGCCCTCCCGCGGAGGCAGCACGCTGTAAATGCTCATCATGGTGTAGCAGTCCGCGAGGCCGACATACCCTTTCGCATACAACGGGTCAGCGGCGACAGCTTGCTCAAAGAATGCGGCTGCCTTCTTCAGCGCTTCTACCGAACGCTGATTCCAAAAATATCGTCCCTTGAGATACAGTCGGTATGCCTCGGCATTTTCGGTGTACCTCTTTGTGAGCTTCTCCTGGTCTTCGCTGGCGAGTCTGAGGCGAAGCTTGTTCATGATCTCGGTCGAGATTTCGTCCTGAATCGCGAATACGTCAGCCATTTTGCGGCGGAACTGATTGCCCCATAACTGAAACCCACTCGCCACATCGACGAGTTCAGCCCCGATGATCAGTATTTCCCCCCGCTGGTCAACTCGTCCTGAAAGCACGGCACCGACTCGCAGCTCCTGACCGACCTGTAAGGGCTCGGCGTGAGCGTGCTTATGCCGGAAAACTGTGCTGCGAGCGACGACTTTCAGGCCTGGTACTTGCGCCAGGCTGTTAATGAGGCTTTCGACGATCCCGTCAGCCAGGTAGTCGGCATCGGGGGAGCCGCTCGGAGAAGAGAATGGTAAAATGGCCAAGGAAGTGATGGGGTGCCCGTCCTGCCGCAACGGAGGTTCCAACGAGCCTATTGCGGCGACCCCGCGACCCGAATCAGTGTCGCGCTTCAGACGCTTCAAGTCGGCGCGCATCTCCAAAGACGACTGGTAGCGCAGGTCACGGTCCTTCTCGAGCGCCTTGTTGATGATCTCCTCCCACCTGGCAGGAAGGCTCGGATTGAGTTTGAGGGGCGGGTCAGGGACTTCGGCGAGGATTTGATGAAAGATCACCGCGGTCGTGACTCCGTCGAAGGCCGGGCGCCCCGTCGCCATTTCATACAGTACGGCTCCGAAGCTGAACAGGTCTGTGCGAGCATCGACCAGCTCACCCGCGCCTGCTCCGGCGACATGTACGCCACCGTGCCCACCGCTGTGCCGAGGCTCGTCAGGTGCTCGGGATCGATCGACGCCGTTGGCACATCGGGGGTCGGGAATCGGGGACCGGGGGTCAGTGCGTTTTCCCCTGACCCCTGAACCCCGACCCCTGGCCCCTGTACTTTTGCAAGGCCGAAGTCCAGAATCTTCGCCTGGCCGCGCGCCGTAATAAAGATATTTGAGGGTTTGATGTCGCGGTGGATGATGCCCTTCGAGTGCGCCGCATCCAGCCCATCGGCTATCTGGATCGCGAGATCCACCAGCTCGTCGGTCTTTAGGGGTTTCAGCCCGATCCGATCCTTGAGGGTTTGCCCTTCGAGATACTGCATCGCGATGAAGGGCGTGCCTTCATGTTCCCCGATCTCGTAGATGGTGCAGATATGGGGATGGTCCAGAGCGGAGGCGGCGCGCGCTTCGCGCTGAAAGCGTTCCAGAGCCTGGTGGTCCTGGGCAAGATGTTCGGGGAGGAACTTCAAGGCAACGAAGCGGCCGAGCCTAGTGTCTTCGGCTTTGTAGACCACACCCATACCGCCGCGACCCAACTTCTCAAGGACGCGGTAGTGCGAAACAGTCTCGCCAACCATGCCGAGGGAATCCAGTCCTGCGGGTTATCCTACGTCCTAACCGCAGGCAGGTCAACCGGACGGGCTGGCAAGGCTGCCACGGTATCGGCTAGCCAAGCCAACCTGTTCTACCCCGAAACTATTCCTTTTTGGTACAACTTGCGGCCTACAACGTGCAACTGTTTCTCGCCGACGGGGCCAACCCACCGTCAACGGCGTGCACGACACCTGCGGCGCAAAGACCATTCGACCCCAGTGGCAATAGCCACTGACAGACGCCCGCGTTGGCGTTCGCACGATAGGTGTTGAGAACAGCCCTTGTATTAAACTAAGCGTCCTCGGGCGACGGGGCTCTCACTTGGAATTGGCCGCGTCGCCCATGAGTAAACAGTACGCCGTTACAGGCGATGTATCCTGCATTTGCAGTGAGAGGTGGTGCTGGCGAGCACCCGCAAAGTGTGGGAACAACCCGGCGAGGCGCTGCGGCGTTGACGCGCAGGTTGAGGGGCCATAGTATTTCTGGTGTCGGCACCAGAGGTCTTCTTGGAGCCAGAAGCGTCACAGACAAGTTCTCCGGGCCTCGATTTCGCAATGGGGTACGTAGGACCGGCGTTGTCTAGGTCGGTCTGGTTCGAGAGTAAGGCGATGAGTACTACCGCGAGCGTCCATGCTGGAACCCTCGGCCGACATTTTGAGGTGTTATGTCGGA
>DATJKY010000598.1:0-6713 GCA_035490955.1 Terriglobia bacterium
TCGTACCTGACACCAGGGGCGAGCGTCGCCACCTCCTGCGCCGATCGCACCTCGCGAACCCCGATCTCCACAAACCGCCCCCCAGGCCGCAGCAGGGTCAAACTCTGCGTGGCAAACTCCCCGCGCAACGAGTTAAGCACCGCATCCACCCCCTCCCCCTTGGTCAGCCGACGCACTTCCTCGACAAAGTCCAACGAACGCGAGTTCATGATGTGCGCCACCCCGAGGCCGCGCAGCACCTCCCACTTGCTCGCGCTCGCCGTGGCGAAGATCTCGGCCCCCACCGCCTGCGCCACCTGAATGGCGGCCTGTCCCACCCCGCCAGTCGCGGCGTGGATCAACACCCGTTCCCCCGCCTGCACGTTAGCCAGCTCCCGCAACGCATACACGGCTGTCAGAAACGCCACCGGTATGCCCGCTCCCGCTTCAAAGCCCAGCCCGGTCGGCAACCGTGCGACGGCATAAGCGGGCACCGTGACATGGCGCGCCAAGCTGCCCGGTGCCATCGCCAACACTGCCTCCCCAACCGACAGCGTCGTGACCCCAGCCCCCACGCGCACGATCTCGCCCACGCATTCCCCCCCGAGCACCGGGCCAGCGGCCGGCACCATATGCAAGACCAGCAGCACATCCTTGAAGTTCAATCCGGCGTTCCAGACCTGGATTTCCACCTCCCCCTCGGCCGGGGAGCGGCGCTCCGCTGGCTGCCACGCCAGCCCTTCTAACGTGCCCCCCGCCGGGACCCGCAGCGCGTAGGTCTCGACATCGTTCTTCTCCCGCGGTCGTGGCCGCACCGATTCAAGCAGCGGTAGGTCAAGAGCTCGGGGGAATTCGTTCAAAAACTCCGGCCACTTGATGTCCATGATCCCAACCTGGGAAAGCGGGTCAGGCCACAGGCGGTCGAGAGCCCGAAAAGCATCCTCGGGTGACAGGGCCATGATCCCCTGTCTCGACAGCTGCTGGCGCTGCTGAGCATCCAACCGAGCCGCCATCCCGACCTCTGACCAGGGGCCCCAATTAATGCTCAGGCCTGGCAACCCCTGAGCTCGGCGCGTGTGCATCAAGGCGTCAACAAAGCTGTTCGCGGCCACATACGGACCCTGAGCCGGCGAACCAATCAGGGACGCCATGGAAGAAAAACCAATGAAGAAGTCGAGCGACAGATGTCGGCTCATCTCATGAAGATGATAGAGCCCGACGGTCTTCACCGCTAAAACCTGAGAGAACCGTGCCCAATCCAGATGGTCGAGGATTCCGTCGTCCAAGACCCCGGCGACATGGATAATGCCCGTGATAGGCTGATCAACCGACGCCGCTGCGATGACGGCCTCCACGTCTTCGGCGTGGGTGAGGTCTGCCTGACAGACCCGGATACCAACTCCCAACCGCTCCAGTTCCGATATGAATTTCCCGGCCTCTGGACCAACCGGGCTTCGACCACACAGCGTGAGATGCCGCGCACCGCGGACCGCCAACTCCCGAGCCAGCAGCCGACCAAGCCCTCCCAGCCCCCCGCAGATCAGATAGTTACCATCCTCTCGAACGGGGAAGGTGTGGGATTGGGCTGGCGGCCGATATCGAGTCAGCCTGGCCAGGAGGCGAATATCGCCTCTCAGGGCAATCTGGTCCTCTCGGTCAGAATACAAGAGTTCCCGTAACAGGAAGTCAACGGATTCGGCCGTCTGCCGAGGATCCAGGTCAATCCGCCTACAACCAAGTTCAGGACGCTCCAGGGCGATGGTTTTGCCAAGACCCCACAGAGGAGCCTGGCAAATCTCCACCGGCTCCAGCAGCGCTCCCGACGAACCAATTGACTGAGCACCTTTGGTAACCAAGGTGAGAGATGGCGGAGGGACGTGTCCAATTCGGCCGATCGCTTGAACAAGATGAAGAACAGGCGCGCAGGTCCGGGCGATCGAGGCCTCGAGTGAACCCGCATCTTTCGCCTGGACATTAAGGCCCCACAGATAGACCACACGAAAATACTCTCTTTTCCCGTCAAAGACGGCCTGCAGAAGCAGCGCCATATCCGCGGATTGCACTGGGTTGATACGGTAGCCATCCCCTCCCGACCGCTCAAAGCCGGGTCCGGGAGCGACACCTATGACGTAATGCCCATGCGCCCGCAGGCGTTCAACGAGCCCTGTGCCATACCCGGCATCGTCCATGAAGATCAGCCAGTTCTCTGGCTTTTCGACTTCGACTATGGTCGAGCGTCGCTCCGTGCCGTCAATCCATTCAAACTGATAAAACCACTCGCTCAGATCCTTCTCTCGATCTCGCAATATGAGGTGGGCAGTCGCTGCGCGGCCCTCCAGCCCAAGACATTCAGCGATCAGGTCTCCCGTCTCATCCATGAGCCACAGATCCCCGACGAGCCTGTCAGGAAATTCCGGGAGCACCCGGCGGCGCGCATGCGCCCAAAAACGTTTGGTCTGAGAAGGACGGAGGAGGCTAAACCGCTCCATCGCAAACGGGATTAAGGTTTCTTCTCCCTTGAACCCGGTCGCCGCCATCAGCACGCTGAGGTAGGAATCGATCAGACCGGGATGTAGTTGGTATCCGTCGACGGCCAAGGGGCTCCGCTCGCCGCTGTCAGGCAAGCCAAGGCGCCCAATGGCCTCATCTGAGCCAAACCGGATAGATTCGAGCCACTTGTTACTCGGGCCCCACACGATGTGATGACGCTGAAGGGCTTCATACACAGCCTCGCCCGTAATCTCCGTATCAAGCCGGTTCCACTTCTCCCGCAGGGCAGAGAGTCGGATCGGCGGTTCCGGGGAAGCACGCGGCAGCACCTGGACATTGCCAGTGACATGAAGCACCCCTTGTTCTGCCTCGGAGGCTGCCGCCATACTGACGAGGCGGAACGGTACTGCGCTCTTGCCATCAGGCGTAAACGCCAGATGAACGAGCCGCGCTTTCGCGCCGGGTATCACCAGCGCCTGATGCAAGACCACATCAGAGAGGTGGATCATCCCCTCACCAAACGCCTGTGCCGCGGCCCCCAGTATCATCGAGGTTAGGCAAGCCCCTGATACAACGGTCTCGCCGAAAATGCGGTGGTCCGCCAGCCAGGGCAATTCCGCCTCCCCAAATCGCGTCTCAAACAGAATCGATTCCAACAGGGGCGACCGGGTCATGCGGTCCAATAAAGGAGAGGTCAGGAGTGGAGAGGATACGCGCTGGACCGGGGCGCCCAATTCGACGCTATCGACCCAAAATCGTTTCCGTTGGAAGGGGTAAGATGGCAGGGTCGTCCAACGGTGGTCCTGATCGCCATGCACAGTCTCCCAGTCCACCGGGGCGCCCGTTGCATACAGTGCGCCCAAGGAACGGTAGATGACCTGCGAATCGAGCGCATTCAGCTGCAGGCTGGGCAACCAGTTTGCCGCTTCGGTGCCGTCTTCCGCCGCCAAACAATGACGTCCCATTCCCAGCAGTGTTGATTGCGGGCCGAGCTCGACGAATACCTGAACGCCCTCTTGCCGGAGCGTCTTCATGCCCGCGGCGAAGGCGACAGGCCGGCGAATATGACTAACCCAGTACTGCGGAGAAGCGATGTCCGCACCGATTGTTGCTCCGGTGATGTTAGAGACCAGCTTGATTCGCGGAGGAGAGAAGGTAACTTGGCGAGCAACACGTTCAAACGCGGCCAGCATGGGTTCCATCAGGTGAGAATGAAAGGCGTGGGAAACCGCCAGAGCTGTGGTCCTGATACCTGCGCCCTCCAGAACAGCGCTGACCGCCCGAACGCCCTCCTCCTCGCCTGAGATCACAACATGTTGGGGACCATTAAAAGCGGCGATACCAACTCGACCGTCATGGGGCGCAAGCGCCGCAGCCACAAGGTCCGGTGAGGCGAAGACCGCTGCCATGGTCCCGCCGGAAGGCAGCGCCTGCATGAGTCGGCCCCGTTCAGCAATCAGTCGGATTCCGTCCTCCAGGGTGAAGACCCCAGCCACACACGCTGCTACATACTCACCGACGCTGTGGCCCATCAACGCACACGGCCTGATCCCCCATGAGGCCCACAGCTCCGATAACGCGTATTCCAGTGCAAACAGAGCAGTCTGGGTATAGACCGTTTGGTTCAGGGTCTCAGCTTCCCCAGTGAACAGTAGGTCGACTAGGGAAATATCGAGTAAGGGCCGTAACAAGGCGTCGCATCGGTCGATAGCTTCCTTGAAGACCTTCCGGCTCTGGTACAGCCCGCGGCCCATGCCCGCGTACTGCGACCCTTGACCCGCAAACAAAAACGCAACGGCTGGAACCTTGCCTCCTTCAAAACACCCTGCCGCAAGGCCCTCTTCCTCTCGACCCTGCAAAAAAGACGCTAGCTTCCGACGAATGCTCGCTGTGTAACTCCCCTCGATGGCAATCCGCTGAGACCAATGGTGGCGCCCGACGCTCGCCGAAAAGCACATATCGCCAATTTCCACTGGCCCGGCCGAGTCACCAGATAGAATGGTCAGATAGTCAGTCGCGAGAGCCCGTAGAGCGTGTTCATCGCGCGCCGACAGGCACAACAGGTGGGGCTGAGGTTCTGTTGTCGCAGCGCCAGGTTCGGAAGGAGCTTCCTCTACAATGATATGGGCGTTAGTCCCACTGAATCCGAAGGAGCTCACGCCGGCAAGCCGCGCGCGGGCGGACCGCCTCCAGGCAGAGCGCTCGGAAATGACTTGAAGAGGCAGTCTATCCCAGGCAATATATGGATTGGGATGCCGAAAATGCAGGTTCGGCGGCAGCTCTTCGTGCAGCAAGGACAGGATTATCTTGATGAGACCGGCTATTCCCGCGGCAGGCTCTAAATGGCCGATATTGGTTTTAACTGTCCCCAGCCGTAACGGTTCTCGCCGCTCTGGACCAAACACGGCTCCGAGAGCCTCGACTTCGATTGGATCACCTAGAACCGTCCCGGTCCCGTGCGCTTCGACATAATCAACCTGATCGGGCTGCAACCCTGCGTCTTCCAGCGCTTGGCGGATAACGGCCCGCTGGGCATTCCCGTTGGGAGCCGCCAACCCATTGGTTTTCCCATCCTGGTTTATGGCGGACCCTCTCACCACAGCGAGAATGCGGTTGCCGTCGGCGCGGGCCTCCCGCAGGCGTTTGAGCACAACCATGCCGCAGCCTTCGGCGCGCACATAGCCGTCGGCGGACGCGTCGAATGACTTACATTTTCCCTCCCGCGAGATCGTCTGGAGCTTGGAAAAGCAGATATGTGATTGGGGAGACAGAATGAGATTCACCCCGCCAGCCAGCGCCAGGTCTGACTCCTTTGCCCTCAGGCTCTGACAGGCCAGATGAAGCGCCACCAGCGAGGAGGAACAGGCTGTGTCCAGGGCCATAGAGGGTCCCTGTAGCCCTAACGTGTAAGATAGGCGTCCCACAGCCGTGCTGAACGTGGTGCCCATCGCGGAGTATGCGTCGATGCGTTCGGGCTGCCCCGAATGGCGGTGGGCTTGGGCATAGTCATCGCTGGACATGCCCACGAACACTCCCGTTTTACTGTCTTTCAGTCGAGTGTGGTCCAGACAGGCATGCTCCAATGCTTCCCAACTGATTTCCAGAAGGAGCCGATGTTGCGGGTCCAGGGCGCGGGCCTCTCGGGGCGAAATCCCGAAGAAGCTCGCATCAAAGTCCCCGACAGGGGTGTCCAGGAAACCGCCCCGGACTGTGTACATCTTGCCTGGTGCATCGTGATCCGAGGCATAGTAGGTCTCGGCTGTCCAACGCGACGGCGGCACGTCGGTGATCGCATCGATACCGTCGCGCAAGAGTGTCCAAAACTGTTCTGGGCTGTTTGCCCCGCTGGGAAAGCGGCACGCCATCCCCACCACGGCGATGGGTTCCTTTTTTCGCAGCGCGGCATTTTCCTCTAACAATTCTCGGATCGTCGTCCTGGCCTTGAGCAACGCTTGCTTGTAGGTTTCCTCTCGCACTGCTTGAGCTTTCGCCATCGTATCTGTCATCCGATTGTGGCCCATGCACGATCGATCAGTATCCGCGAGCAAAGCTTGAGACTTATTCTCGAGGAATCTGCCCAGGGGATCAGGCGATCAGTTCACCCCCAATCCGGCATCTCGTTAGCCGTTCTGTTATTTCCGGCCTCACGGCGTGCTGATGGCTCGGGTGGTGGGTTATATGTCGTAGAACATCCGGCGAGTCCATGTGCCAGTCCCAGGATTGTCTGCCGCGCAGCGACAAATCCGCGCCTTCTGCTGCAGGAGCGCCCCGCGTATTCCGACAGAGCAGACGCGCTGACGCCCTCAATAGGGGCGTGACTGTGTCTGGTGCGCCACGCAACCGCGGCGCGCTATTCAGTCGATCCCGTGGCGGTCGTGGACGACGTGCCGCGCGCCGCGGTGGTCGATCCCGTGGCGGTCGTGGACGGCGTACTGCGCTCCGCCTGGAGCCGGTCGCCGGCGTTATTGAGCGCGTCGGCGGTAATGTTCAAAAGGCTGCGGCCCGTGGTGGCGGAGGAGTAGGAGTTCAGCTTGATGCCAAGAACAGCGAGTGTGCCGACGACCGGCATGCTGCTGCCGACCATCAGCGCACCGACGGCTCCGGCCAGCACGCTATGGACGAGGCCCGACCCAATGTTCCCGTGAACGTATTGGGTGGTGCCGGGCAAGAGCAGCTCGCCGATCAGGCACGCGGCGTTACTTACAGGGCTTTGTTCCACTTTCTGGCTCTCCTGGATAAGATAT
>DATJKY010000599.1:0-10400 GCA_035490955.1 Terriglobia bacterium
CCCGGAGCGTCTGGAAGACATGGCGCGCGACCCCAATCGCAAGCTGACTGAGGTCCCGGGAGTGGGTGAGGACCTAGCCAACAAGATCCATGAACTGCTCGACACCGGGCAATGCCAGTACCATCAAGATCAACTGAAAAAAATTCCACGCACGTTGCTGGACCTGCTGCAATTGCAATCTGTGGGACCGCAGAAAGTGCGCCTGTTTTATCGCGAGCTCAACATCAAGACCATCGAAGAACTGGAGGCTGCGGCCAAGGCCGGCCGCCTGCGCGAACTCCCCGGAATGAATGAAAAATCGGAGCAGAACATCCTGAAGGCTATCGAAGCTCTACACCGAGTTACGGGACGCTTCCGATTGGATACGGCTTCGGAGTTGGCGGAAGAACTGGACGCCTATCTTCGCCAGTTCCGCGGCGTGGAGCGCGTTACACCCGCAGGCTCCCTGCGCCGCGGTCGTGAGACGGTTGGCGACCTGGACCTGCTGGTCACAGGCCACAACCTGGGAGGTCTCGCCGACCACTTCCTGAAATTTCCGCGCATCGGCCAGGTTCTGGTCAAAGGCGAGGACAAGGCAAGCGTCAAGCTTACAAACGGTCTGCAAGTGGACGTGCGCATGCTCGCGCCGGAATCGTACGGCGCAGCGCTGCAATACTTCACCGGCTCGAAGGAGCACAACGTGGCGCTGCGCGACCGTGCCAAGCGGCGCGGCTGGAAGCTCTCCGAGTACGGTCTGTTCGAGGGAGAGCAGGTCCTTGCCAGTCAAACCGAAGAGGAAATCTATGCCAAGCTGGGTCTCGCTTGGATTCCCCCCGAGCTGCGCGAGAACCTGGGCGAGGTGGAAGCTGCCGAGAAGGGCGAGCTGCCGCGGCTCGTGGAACTCTCCGATATCCGCGGCGATTTGCAAATGCATACCACGGCTTCGGACGGCCGCAACAGTGTGGAAGAGATGGCCGCTGCCGCCAAGCGGCTGGGCTACCGCTACATCCTTATTACCGACCATTCCAAGGCGGTAACTATTGCCAACGGCCTGGACGAACAACGGGCGCTCGAGAATATCAAGCTGATTAAGGCGGCAAGGAAGAACGTGAAGGGCATCGAGATCTGGGCAGGCACCGAGGTGGACATCCTCGGGGATGGCGAGCTCGATTACCCGGATGAGGTTCTGAGTCAGTTCGACATCGTGCTGGCCAGCATTCATTCGCGTTTAACGCAGTCCTTTGAAGAAATGACCGCACGCATCCTTAAGGCGCTTGAGAATCCTTACGTGCGAATCCTCGGGCATCCTACCGGACGGCAGATACTGAGGCGCGAGCCTTTCAGCTTCGACATTGAGAAGGTCTTCCAGGCGGCGCAGAAAGTGGGCGTGATCCTTGAACTGAACGCTAGCCCGGAGCGCCTCGACCTCTGTGACCGTCACGTGAAGCTCGCGCATGACAAGGGCATGAAGATCATCATCTCGACCGACGCCCATCGTCCCGAGCACTTCAAGCTCATGCGTTACGGCGTAGTGACGGCGCGCCGGGGCTGGATGGAAAAGGCGGACGTTCTCAATACGTATCCAGCCGAGAAGCTGCTCTCATCGTTACGTAAGTTGCCAGCCTGAACAGGTTAGAGGGAACAGGTTATAGGGAACAGGGAGGACGTGAACGATGGCAGGAATAGCATCGCACCGAGACCTTTATCGTTGGCTCATTGCCCTTCGCAGCCGTCTGATGTCTAGCGTCGGCTGAGGCCGTTCCCTGTAACCTGTTCCCTATTGAGTTGGAGCCAAATGAAGTCAAACTCTCGATTGCCCTCAGCCCTAATCTTCGACATGGACGGTGTCCTGGTTGACAGCAACCCTTTTCACGTCCAGAAATGGATAGAGTTTCTGCACGAGCGGGGAATCCCGTACAATGCCGAAGATCTGCCGAAACAAGTCCTCGGCAGTAGGAACGATACCGCATTCCGGCGGTTCTTTGGGCGCGACTTGCGGGAGGGCGAAATCGAGAAGCTCAGCGAGGACTTGGAGGCGCGTTTCCGTGCCGCTTTCCGTCCCCACGCGCAACCCTTGCTGGGGCTGAAAACCTTGATGGACGAATGCCGTGCCGAAGGGATTCCCTTGGCCGTGGCGAGCTCGGCTATGACCAAGAACGTTGACTTCGTGGTGGACACACTGAAGCTGCGGTCCTATTTCGCCTCGATCGTCACCGGCGACGACGTCTCGCGTCCCAAGCCTGACCCCGAAATCTACATCCAGGCGGCGGAAAGGTTGACACTCGCTCCTGCGAAGTGCGTGGCCTTCGAAGACTCGTTTGTGGGCATTGAATCTGCCAAGCGCGCCAGCATGAAGTGCGTGGCTATCGCCTCCACCTTTCCGGCCGAGGAGCTCCAGAGCCAAACGCAGGCCGATCTCGTCGTGAAGAATTTCGAGGAGTTAAGCCTCGCTAGGCTGCGCGAGCTCTTTAAGGAATGAATCTGAAATTATTTCAAATTTCCAATTGTCCGAATTGAAGAGGGTACTGCCCACGGTTACCCCCCGCTTAACCCGCAGCGCGAAAGTAGGATAGGACCCAGCGGGTCCTTTCTCATCATCCTGCTGGAGTCGGGCTGGGGAAGCGTCGGGCTTTGAGGCTACTCCTGATCGTCAGCGCTTGCATCGACAGGTCGCACGAAGCGCAAGGCGGTGACGGTGAGATCGTCAGCCGGGGGGGCCTCGCCCACGAACTGGCGCACCGCGCCGACCACCATGGTGCAGAGCGAGTGCCCCGGTTGCGCGCCGCACTTTTCGAGGAGCGCGGTAAGGCGTTCGTCTCCGAAGAAATCGTGGGCGGCGTTTTGAGCCTCGGTCACGCCGTCCGAAAAAATGAAGACCTGGTCCCCCGGCTCAAGCTGGGCGCTGCGGACCTCAAATTCTATACCGGGAAACATGCCTAGAGGAAAGTTGGCGAAGTCCAATGGCTCAACTTGGCCGGTAGCGCGGATGATCAAAGGAGGAACGTGACCGGCGTTGACAAAGTTGAGAAGCCCGGAACGGTCGAGGACCCCGTAAAAGACCGTCGCGTACATATCCATGGGTGTCCGCTCACACAGAAAGCCATTGACCTTGCTAAACAGGTCCTCGAGGCCGGGATCGACGCTGGCAAACCCAGAAAAGACTCCTTGCAAGGTGACCGCCATCATGGCCGCCGGCAGTCCTTTGCCGGAAACGTCGGCGACGGTGATGCCATATCGCCCTCCGGGCAGAGGAATGACGTCATAGTAGTCACCACCAACTGTCAGGCAGGGCATGGTGACCGCTTTCAGCTCGAAGTAGTCTGTCTTCGGCAACTGGCGCGGCAACAGACCTTGCTGGATGGTGCGCGCCACCGCGAGCTGGTGCAAGTTGCGCTCATGCTCGCGCGCGGCGCGAAACAGCCGAGCATTCTCAATCACCGTTGCGCTTTCCACGGCGAGGGTCTGGAGCACCTGACGGTCCAGGCCCGTGACGGAGGTGGCGTGCGTCCGGCTTTCCAGGTAAAGCACTCCCAGAAGCTCAGGCACCGCCTGGTGGAGGGTCTCGCCGCTCATTTCCATCATCTGGACCTTTTGCAGCGGCAGCGCCACAACCCCGCGTGCCAGGGCTGAGATGACGCCGGTCTCCTGCGCCGGTCGGCCGGTCGACTCGTCTTCCAGGGTCACCTCCTCATGACGGAAGCGAGAGACACGCTCAACGACAGAGTGCGAATAGTCCACCGCGTCCACCGCCAGATAGGTACCGCCGCGGCCGCGCGCCAGGCGGAGACGAAGCTTTCCCTCTTCGTCTGTCAGGAACAGCAACCCTCGCTCCGCGCTTGCCAACTGGACGGCCGAGTCCACCAGCGTGGTTAGTACTTCCTCCAGGGCTGGAGCGCGATGCAGCATCTGCGCCATCTGGAGGAGCAGGCTTAGATGATGAAGCTGCGGTGCAGGACTTTCCGTTGCCTTACCGATCTGCTGCAAAAGACTGGGCAGCACGGCCTCTTCTGTGACGAAAGTCAGCTTGTAGGCGTCGGACACTCCAAGACTGATCTGGTCTCTGCCTTTGAGAAGGCGCGTGTCGTCCACCCGCTCGCCGTTGACAAACGTGCCGTGCCGGCTGCCGCAGTCCTCAATCCGGAAGCCCTCCGGCGTTTGGAGAATCTGTGCATGACGGCGAGAGATGCGATTGTCGAGCAACACCAGATCGTTATCGCCCTGGCGTCCCAGGGTGAAGACGGGGCCGCTAATCTGCACGTCGCGCTCATTTCCGGAAGCGTTCTCACGGACCAAAAGATGGGCAAGGGCATCGGCCATAGACAACTCGAAACCTTCACAATGCGATCTACAAGGCTGCCCCAAGTATATCAAGAATTCGGATTGCAATTCTCCTTGTGCTCGACGGAAGGTTTAAACTGGCGCTGAAATTGCTCGCCGTCCCAGAGGAGGTACGAGCCAATGGCCGGAAACGTGATTCAAATTACTCAGCCCAAAGGCAAGCTCGGCGTAATGATTCCCGGGATGGGAGCGGTGGCGACGACCTTTATTGCGGGGGTTGAAGCCATTCGCCGACACCTTGCCCGTCCCTTCGGTTCACTCACCCAGATGGGAACGATTCGTTTGGGCAGCCGCACCGACAAGCGCACTCCCACTATCAAGGACTTCGTGCCGTTGGCGGAATTAGACGACCTCATCTTTGCCGGCTGGGACCCCTTCGTCGACAACGGCTATGAAGCCGCGATGAAGGCCGGTGTCCTGGAACGGTCGCTCTTGGACCAGGTGAAGGATTTCCTCAAAGGCATCATCCCTATGCCAGCGGTGTTTGACCAGAAGTTTGTCAAAAACCTTCACGGCGAGAACGTGAAGAAGGGCAAGACTAAGATGGATCTTGCCGAGCAGTTGATGGACGACATGCGAAGGTTCAAGAAGGAGAAGGGCCTGGACCGTCTGGTGGTGATCTGGTGCGCCTCCACGGAAACCTTCCTAAAGACCGGCGCGGTTCACCGCACACTGACGGCATTCGAGAAGGGCCTGCGCTCCAGCAGTCCCGATATTGCTCCCAGCATGGTGTACGCTTACGCGGCGCTGAAACTCGGCGTGCCTTTTGCCAACGGCGCACCGAATCTCACCGTGGATATCCCTGCTCTGACATCCCTGGCGCTCGAGAACGGCGCGCCCATTTGCGGAAAGGACTTCAAGACCGGCCAGACCTTGATGAAGACCATTCTCGCACCGGGACTGAAGGCGAGGCTGCTAGGCTTGCATGGGTGGTTCTCCACCAACATACTGGGGAACCGAGACGGCGAAGTTCTGGACGATCCGGAGTCATTCAAGACCAAAGAGGAAAGCAAACTCTCGGCACTGGAGTACATCCTCCAGCCAGACCTCTATCCGGAGCTGTACAAGAACTTCTACCATAAGGTGCGCATTAACTACTATCCTCCACGCGGCGACAACAAAGAAGGCTGGGACAATCTTGATATCTTTGGTTGGCTCGGCTATCCGATGCAGATCAAGCTCGACTTTCTTTGCCGCGACTCGATCCTGGCGGCACCCATCGTGCTGGACCTGGTGTTGTTCATGGACCTCGCGCAGCGCTGCCGGCAGTTATCCCGTAAAGGCATTCAGGAATGGCTCTCGTTTTATTTCAAGAGTCCGATGTGCGCGCCTGCGCTCTACCCCGAGCACGACCTTTTCATCCAGCTTATGAAACTCAAAAACACCTTGCGGCACCTGCGCGGCGAGGAGCTGATCACGCACCTGGGGCTGGAGTATTACGATTAGAGTCGGGTGGCTCTCGGTCCACTGCCCAGCACGAACTGGATCACAACCCTCGGTCGCAACGGTCGTTTAGCAGGCCTATAAAAAGACTCCGTCGATGTCATGCCGATCCCGCATGCGGATTCATCGGGTCAAGCCAAATGCCAAAAAAGCCGCGACCAACCCGTCGTATTTGATTTGACAAATTCTTTCCTACCTCCGGATAATCCCAGGCTGCGGTTCACAAAGGTTCCGACTCATGTTCGCAAGGCTACAGCGCAGCGTTTGGCGGCAACCGAAGGCAGATTCCCTTCGCGGCACTCAAGGCAGTCTATCCCTTCACTGCGCTTTGATCACTACGAAAGTAACCTCAAACTGTCATCCTGAGCGAAGTGAAGGGTCTGCTTTTCCTCGATGCCTGCGGCGAAGAAGCCGGCTCTTAATACCGCCGAAGGCCTGCATTCTTCTCCTAACGCTGCTTCCCGCCGCGCCGCCTCTTTTGGCGAAAGAGCGCACCGTTGCCGAGGCCCAAAAGGTAGCTCAGCGAGTTCTCGGGCGCGCTATAGTCATCGACACACACGCCGACACGCCGCAGATGATGCTCGATGACGGCTACGATCTTGCCGATCCCAACAGTCCGTTCATGATCAGCATTCCCAAGATGCAGAAAGGGCATCTCGGCGCGGAGTTCCTCTCCATCTGGGTGGATGTTGACTGGCCCCCACAGGACCTCATCCACCGTGCTCTCGACCTGATCGACGTTGTGAATCAGCAGGTGGCTCGACACGCCGGTGCTCTTGAATTCGCCCAAAGCGCTGATGACATCGTTCGCATCCATCGCGCCGGAAGGGTGGCGATCCTCATGGGCGTGGAGGGTGGACACATCATTGAAGACGACCTGCGCATGCTGGACATTTATTACCGCCTGGGTGTGCGCTACATGACACTGAGCCACACCAAGAACACCAAGTGGGCTGATTCCTCCACGGATAAGCCTCAATGGAACGGCCTGACGGATTTCGGACGGCATGTGGTGGAGCGGATGAACCGCCTGGGCATGATGGTCGACATTTCGCACGTCTCCGACAAGACCTTCTACGACGTGCTGGCCACAACGAAGGCTCCGGTGATCGCGTCGCACTCGTCGTGTCGCGCCATTTCTCCCCAGCCGCGCAACATGACGGATGATATGATTCAGGCTCTAGCTAGGAATGGTGGAGTAATGGACATCAACTTTTACTCTTCTTTCCTCGATCCTGCTTACGCAAGCGCCCACGAGGCTCTGTCCAAGGAAGTGGATGCTGAAGTCAAAGCGGCGCGTGAGCAAAAGGGCAAGGAGGGCCAGCGGCTGAGTTACGCGCAGGAGAATGATATTCGTCGCCGCTACGAGTTCCGTCTGCCTACGCCAAGCTTTGAACGCATCGCGGACCATATCGATCACGTCGTCCAGGTGGCGGGCGTGGACCACGTAGGTCTGGGCTCTGACTTCGACGGTGTGGACTCCATCCCACGGGGCATGGAGGACGCGTCCAAGATTCCCAACCTGGTTGTGGAACTGGCACGCCGGGGCTACGGGGAAGACGACTTGTTGAAGATCCTGGGCGGAAACTTGCTGCGCGTGATGGGCCAGGTAGAGAAGACTTCGCGGGCAATGCCAGCCACAGGCGGAGGAAATGAATGAAGACGGAAAGGCTCTTTGCTGCTCTGTTTGGTGCAACTGTACTGGCCGGCTGTCTCTGCGCCCAAGTGGGGGCGGCTTCACAAAAGCAGGCAACCGGCAAGACGTCTGTTGCTGGTTCGAGGCCGTCGCTGCTCAATCCAGCAACGCTGAAGGCCCAGGCTCCCGACATGTACAAGGTCAAGTTCAACACTACCAAGGGCGATTTTGTGGTGCAAGTGACGCGCGCCTGGTCGCCGCTGGGCGCTGACCGCTTCTACAACCTGGTGAAGAATGGGTTTTACAACGGCGCGGCATTCTTCCGCATCGTGCCTGGTTTCGTCGTCCAGTTTGGGCTGAGTCCCGACCCCGCGGTCTCGAAGGCATGGAGGGAAGCCAAAATTACGGATGACCCTGTCACGCAGAGCAACCATCGCGGATACCTCTCTTTCGCTACCGCAGGTCCCAGCACCCGAACCACGCAGGTGTTCATCAACCTCGTCGATAACGCCCGCCTCGATTCCATGGGGTTCTCACCCTTCGGTCAGGTCATTGAAGGCATGGAGTTGATCGATAAACTGAACGCGGAATACGGCGAGCAGCCTGACCAGGGCCGCATCGAAGCGGAAGGCAAGAGCTACCTGGAGAAGAGTTTTCCCAGGCTCGACATCATCAAAAGCGCGGTCATCGTGACCGTGACCGCACCGGCGGCTCAGAAGCCCGCCGCGCCTCCTACGGCGACGACAAAGAAAGCCGCCTCGTAGCACTGCTTTGCTACGTAGGGGTAGGGTTTGTGAGTATCACAAGACAGCCCGAGGAGATAGAAATGGACAAATCAAGGCCAGGACTTTATGCCGTGTTCGAAACGACGTTGGGTGAGATTACCTGCCGGCTTTTTCCCGATAAGGCTCCGAACGCGGTGGCCAATTTCGTCGGCCTCGCGCAAGGTACGAAGGAATTTGTTGATCCGCAGAGCCGCCAACGCACCCAACGTCGCTACTACGACGGGCTGGCATTCCACCGCGTGATTCCTGACTTCATGATCCAGGGCGGCTGTCCGCTGGGGACCGGCACCGGCGGTCCCGGTTATCAGTTCGCCGACGAGTTCGCAGGCGACCTCACCTTCGATCGTCTCGGTAAGCTGGCAATGGCCAATGCCGGACCTAACACCAATGGCAGCCAGTTCTTCATCACTGTGTCCGCCACAACCTGGCTCAATCAGAAACACACGATCTTTGGTGAGGTCGTGGAGGGGCAAGACGTCGTCAACAGCATTTCCCTCAGGCCGCGCGACCGACGCGACCGGCCGACCACACCCGTAGTGCTGAAATCAGTGAAGATTGTGGAAGTAGAGCCGTAGCGACTAACGGAAGGGCTCCGGTGATGTCATCCCGATCCCGCATGCGCGCATGCGGGAGAGGGATCTGCTTTGTTGTGAAGAGCAGCAAGAAGCAGATTCATCGCTGCGCTGTCTCGAAAATCGCCCCCTCCTTGTCATTCTGAGGAGCGAAGCGACGAAGAATCTGCTTTTGAAAATGAAGAAAAGCAGATTCCTCGCTGCGCTCGGAATGACAGATGCGGGAGACTTCGATGCATATTGGGTTGGCCGCAGGCCCACGTGACACTCGGAATGACAGTCGAGCTGATCCAGGGCTGTTGCTTGTCACTCGCCACTTCTCCCCCGTCACTGCCTCGCTCACACCCCGATCACCGTCACCAGTTCCTTAACGGCGTTGGCTGACCGTTCGAGCGCCGCTTGCTCTTCCGGCGTCAGCCGGATCTCGATGATCTGCTCGATGCCGCGCGCGCCGAGCTTAGCGGGCACGCCCACAAACAGACCGTGGATACCGTATTCACCCTCCAGGTACGCGGCGCAGGGCAGAATCTTCTTCCGGTCGTTGAAGACAGCGTCGATCATTTCCACCACAGCCGCCGAAGGCGCGTAGTAGGCGCTTCCCGTCTTTAGCAGGCTGACGATCTCCGCGCCACCGTTGGCCGTGCGTTTAATGATTTGGTCCAGTTGGTTTTTGGGAAGCAGTTCCGTCACCGGAATGCCGGCCACCGTCGTGTAGCGGGGCACCGGCACCATGGTGTCGCCGTGGCCGCCGAGGACAAATCCTTGCACGTTCTGCACAGAAACGTTCAGCGCCTCGGCAATGAACGTGCGATAGCGCGCTGTGTCCAAAATACCGGCCATGCCGATCACGCGGTTTTTGGAAAAGCCACTCACTCTGTAAGCGGTTTGCGCCATGGCGTCAAGCGGATTGGTGACCACGATGAAGATGCAATCGGGGGAATGTTTCACTACCTGTTCCACCGTGCCCTTGACCACGTCGTAGTTAGCCTTAAGCAGATCGTCGCGGCTCATGCCTGGCTTGCGCGGAAACCCCGCTGTCAGTACGACCAGGTCCGAGGCGGCGGTATCGGCATAGTCGTTAGTTCCTCTGATGCGGACGTCGTAGCCTTCAATCGGACCCGATTCGAGCAAGTCCAGACCTTTTCCCTGAGGAACGCCCTCGAGAATGTCGATCAGCACCACATCGGCGAGCTGCTTGTCAGCGAGGCGGTGGGCCACGGTCGCACCCACGTTGCCTGAGCCAACGACAGTGATCTTCTTGCGCATCAGTCCTCCACAAAAAGAGTACACGGTAGACAGTAGACGGCTTACGGTCCCGCCTTCACCTGTATGCCGCATGCGGTCTACCGTATACTGCCCTACATGTTTTCGATAATGGCGCTGGCGAAGGCGCTCGTCCCCAGTTTTTGGACGTTCTCGACGCCTTCGAGCTTCATCAGACGTTCCAGGTCGTAAGTCACGCGGCGCTGAGCGATAGTCGCAGCCAGCGAACGCTCAATTCGGTCAGCGACTTCGGGCCACCCCATAAACTCAAACATCAGCGCACCGGAACGGATGACCGCCCCGGGATTGATAATGTCCCGGTCGGCATATCTGGGCGCCGTGCCGTGGGTCGCCTCAAACACACCGAACCCGTCGCCGATGTTA
>DATJKY010000600.1:0-5493 GCA_035490955.1 Terriglobia bacterium
CGCAGGGCGGGGGTGGGGGTCTTACGATCCGCTCCCGCAGGGTTTGCCTTCTACATTTGGTACCGTCGAAGCCGCGGTCGTGTATCAGGGTACGGCTTCAGCCGCGCCATAGAGTCGGCTGTCGAAATCGATCGGGCTTTAGCCCCTGATTTGACTATGGCCGAGCCCCCGCAATGCCAGCCCGTGCCAGATCCTGAACCTCTAGCGTAACGCGTTCCCTACTGCCATACGCATTCGACAAAGCAAAAAGCAGCAGGGCTAAAGCCCGCTCATTGGATAAGCTTCAGGCGGCACGGCTGAAGAGGCTGCGGAAAAAGTGTTGTGGCGCGCTCCGAAAGGGCGGGGCGTCAGCCCCGCCGCAGAGCGCGCCCCAACACGTTCAGCAATTTGTGGTCAGGGCGTCAGCGCGGCGGGGCTGAAGCCCCGCCCTTCCGAGGCTGCGAAGCGGGCGACGTCTTGTAGCCCATGGCGCTAGCCACGGGTACAGGGCAGAAAGAAGAATCTCCCAGCCCCGGAGGGGCGGCATCGGTTGATTCCGGTTTCCCCTCCGAGGCGATGGGCCCGACGCCGCACCTGGCGGGGCTCGTTTTGCAAATCTAAGGCTGCTACCTCCCCTCCCACGGCTCTGCGCCGTGGGCTAAACGACCCTCGCCCGCTTCGTGGGCTGGCACTGTCGAGAGTCCAGGGCTCGCCTGCCGCGAGCAGGCACGGCTTCAGGCGTTGCCGCGGCACGCGCAGCGATCGGGGCAAGGCGTTCAAAGTTCGGGCTGGGGGATACAGTCCGGGAGGACCCAAGACACATTTCAGGTACTGGTCCGGCAGGTGGCTTGCGAGCAATTCACTTCACAATGTTCCTGCCGAAGTTGAAGCACGGACCGACGCCGAAGCGGACGGTCCAACGGCCATTTTGCAACAGGTCGCTAAAGAGGTGGTCGTAGACGAGGTCTGCCTGCACGCGCAGGGCAACATGCTTGGAAAAAAGCAAGTCGGTCCCGCCGCCAAATCCATAGAACACCGTCGTGTCCGTCTTCTTCCCCGAAGGTGCCAATTGCGCCACGATTAGTTTGGCGATGGGATCGGTGGGGTGCGGGGTTGCGACCTCGTAGTAGGCCCCGAGGTCAGGCCGGATAAACAGCGTCACCTTGGAGAAGTGGCGATACGCGAGCTGAATACCGCCGGCAAAGGTCTGAGTCCTGGAGTGAACCGGCACGACCAATCTATACGTGGGAGGGATCACCCCCGCTTTGATCAGTGCCTCCAGTTGCGCACCCAGTTGCTGTTGTAATGCGGATGTCAGCAGGTCCTGCGTAATAGTCCCATCACCGGACGAGATGCTGTAGTCGAAACCCAGGGAGTACCAGGTGGTGGGTCGGACGCCGATCTGAAACTGAAAGCCATTCTCAAAAAGACTGATAGCCGGGCTGTCCAGGAAAGCGTACCCGGTGAACATGTCGTAGCGCGTGACATACTTCTGCTGGCCAAGAGCCGGTGATGACACGAGGAGCAAGACCGCTACGAGCAGGAGGAAAGCTACCTGCTTCCTGTGCGTCTTGTTGCATGTTCTGAGATCCGTTTGACACTCCATATCGGCCCCCCCACTGCCGCCCCGGTTTTCATGGTTGACTTCACCGCGGCTGGTTCCCCTTCTCCCGCAAGCGGGCGAGGGCCGTTGTCAACTCATATTTCACCGTCAGACCAAGATGTACAAACTCCAGGGCCGGGACAAGCCACGGCCCTACATCGGCCTTCACGCGAGGGGTTCGCCAAGCGCAATGAAACCCCTGTGGCGAGTGGCGCCCCAGCCCGGTGGCCCCGATGACAAGGATCTTGTCTCAGGTCAGGAAGGAGAAACGCCGCGTCAGTTTCATCAGTTTAAGCACTTTATAGATGTCGACATTGACGCCGCGTAACACGACCTTGGTTGCCTTATCGTCGGCTGACTTCGCCAAGTTCTCCATCGCTCGGAGCGCACTGGGATCGATACGGTGTACGGCAGAGAAATCCAAAAGGACTTCGCCCCCGGCACCGTTCAGTTTCGCAAGGGCCTCTTGCAAAGTCCGGCCCACGCTGTCACCTTCAATCTTAAGCCACGGGGCATTCATTGGCATATGCATGATCATCCTTGACTGTTGGTTGCTCGGATGTCCTGGCCGCGTTCACCAGGCCTCGCCCCTCGTAAGCTTTCCAAAACAGCTCTGCCAGCTCGCTCAGCAGTGGCATGCGAGGGTTCGTGGGGCGCCACGAAGGATCGTCAAAGGCTATTTTGACTAAATCGGGCACGGCGCGCTCAAATGTTTCTTTCGAGATACCCAGGTCAGCGATGGAGCGCGGAATGTCCAATCGGTCGAGTAACCTTTCCGTGGCCGCCACGAGGTTCTTCACCTTCTCCTCAATCGTATGACCTCCCAGACCCAGCAAGTCCGCGACCGTGGCGTACTTTTTGTGGGCGACATAAGCTCGCTGGTGCGGCGACGGCATAAACTTGGTGGGCACCGACGCGTTATAGGCAATAACATGCGGCAACATGAGTGCGTTGGCCCGACCGTGGGCGACGCCGAACCGAGCGCCGAAGGCGTGAGCTAACGCGTGATTCACGCCCACGGATGCGTTGGAAAACGCAAGCGCTGCAAGGCAGGCTGCGTTGTGCATCATGGTGCGCGCTTCTTCATCGTCAGGGTGCTCATAAGCGATGGGCAGGTACTTGAATCCCAGTCGAATCGCTTGCATGGCGTTGGCGTCGGTGAAAGGGGAGGCGTAGACCGAAACTCCAGCTTCGAACGCGTGGGTTAAACAGTCGATGCCGGTATCAGCAGTGAGGACTTTCGGCATGGACATCACGAACTGCGGATCGACGATAGCCACATCCGGAGTCAGCGAGTAGTCGGCGAGTGTCACCTTGCGCCCACGCTCTTTGTCGAACAGGACGGCAAAGGGAGTGACCTCGCTGCCCGTTCCGCTGGTGGTGGGGATGGCAATCAACTGCAGGCGGTTGGTCTTCTCGGTCGGGTACTGGACCACGCGCTTGCGGATATCCAGAAAGGGGGCACCCAACTCCTCCAAGTCCGCCTGCGGCGATTCGTACTTCAGTTTCATGATCTTCGCCGCGTCAATCACTGACCCCCCGCCCAGGGCGATGATTTGGTCCGCTTTGTAGAAATGGAGTGCCTCCAGTGCCTGCATGACGGTGTTGACTTCGGGCTCCGCCTCGGGGATGACCGAAACGTGGACGTGCGTTTGCGGTGGAAGATTCCGCCGGACGATTTCCACGTGGCCGGCATGCTCCAAAACCGGATTGGTAACGATGATCGTTGAGCGCGATGGGAATTGGCGCAGGTTCTCCACGGCGTTCATGTTGAAGTAGATTTGATTGGGAACGCGGAACCACATAGGCGCTTGTGTCCTCCTGGCCAGGCGTTTGATGTTGAGGTAATGGTACACGTTGACGTTGTCAGTGGTGCTGTTGCCGCCGCCGGTCCCGCATCCGAAGGAGAGGGTGGGCACCATGTCGTTGTAAACGCCGCCAATCGCTCCAATCGATCCCGGTGAATTCACAATGATGCGGCCAGTGTTGATCACCTCACCGAACTTTCGGATCACCCCTTCGTCGCGCGAGAAAACGACCGATGTATGTCCAATCCCTCCGGCATGATTCACGTCCACGCACACCCTGAGAGCCTCATCGACCGATTTCGCCCGATAGACCGCGAGCACCGGGAAGAGTTTCTCGACCGAAAGTGGATGTTCGCGACCTACACCCTGAATCGGTGCAATCAGGAGTTTGGTATTCGGCTTGACCGAAAGACCGACCACACGGGCGATATCGGTGGCTTTCTGGCCGACTGCTATTGGCCGCATGAATCCGGTGGCGGGATCGATCACCGTGCGCCCCAGCAGCTCTGTCTCCCTCTCATCGCAGATGTGTGCGCCCAGCTCGGCAAATTTCGCCAGGGCCGAGTCGTAAATCGCATCATCGATCACCACCGTCTGTTCTGAGGCGCAAATTGTGCCATTATCGAACGTTTTGGAGGTAATGATGTCCACCACCGCCATGTCGACGTCTGCGGTTTTCTCCATATAGACGGGTGTATTGCCGGGTCCTACACCCAAGGCCGGTTTGCCGGAGCTGTAGGCGGCTTTGACCACACCCTGCCCGCCCGTGGCATCGATCAGGCCGACGTCTTTGTGCGCCATCAAGTAGGCATTGTCCGCCAGGGTGGGCGACTCCACGCAAACAAAAACGCCCTCCGGCGCACCGTGCTTCACCGCTGTCTCAAGCATGATCCGTGCGGCCTCATAGCAACAGCGCCAAGCCTTCGGGTGGGGGCTGAAGACAACCGCATTCCGCGTCTTGATGGCCATGATGCACTTGAAGAGGACGGTCGCCGTAGGGTTCGTAATCGGTGTAAGCGAGAAGATGACTCCGATCGGTTCAGCCACCTCCACCAGGCCGCGTTCCGGAAACTCGCGGATCGGGCCGACCGTACGCTTATCCTTCACGTAGTTGTAAACGAACTCGGTGGCCACCATGTTCTTAATGGCCTTGTCTTCCAGTACCCCGAGCTTGGTTTCCTCAATGGCGAGGCAGGCCAGATGTTGAGCTTGCTCCATCCCAGCCGAGACCATGGGTTTGACGATGCGATCGACGTCTTCCTGAGTGTATTGCGTAAATACTGCGGCGGCGGTCCTGGCTTGACTGAGCAGTCCTTCCAGGTAAGCAATGCGCTCTTCAGTGAGGCTTGAAACGTTCTCTTTCATACTTTTACCATCCTTTGAGATTCCCACTCCTTCGAAGCCGTAAAGAATCGCGGCTCTGCCTACCGATTTTTCACAGTCTGTTCGCTCATCCGGCCCTGCCCACTACCGGCTTTAGCAGACCTCGACAGTCGCACTTGGGTTCTCGGCGCGGTAGGGGCCGGGCGCGGGGCCCTCTTCAAGACTGAGGGTTTCAATCCGGCGGCTCGGCACAGTTCCCGGAATGAGGTGGAAAGGAAGTCACGCAGGCGACCCACGTCCGCGGCTACGTGCGCATCGGCAATGAGCCCGAAACAAAGCTTCCCGTCATAGCTCTGGACGGCGCAGTTAACGCCCAAGTCGTAGCCGGTCGGCACCTGCGGATAACAGGCCAGCATCCGTCTTCCGACGGTGTAGAGAGGCACGCGCGACCCGGGCACGTTGGTACAGATCATGTTAAGAAGCGGTACAGGCAGTATGATCTCCGGAAGTCCTCGCCAGAAGAGCGCCTGCAGCGGAGGTGGAGCCGCGGCAATAAAGCTTGCAGCAAGTCCGACCATATGGGCAGCGCCGCCGCGCTTCATGGCCTCCGTCCGGGCAGTGACGGCCTTCAGCATCTGGACGGGGCTCCGTATGTCCATGGGCAACGCCACCGGCAGAAACGAGATCTGGTTGCCAAGGTCCCCATGCTGATCCCCTTTCCGCAGGCTGACTGGACACACGATACGTACGAACCGATTGACAACGGTTTGTCCGTGCAGC
>DATJKY010000601.1:0-4968 GCA_035490955.1 Terriglobia bacterium
GCTCGGCATCAAGGTACTGCCGAAACCCTTGGCGGTCCTCAGCAGACCGTACGATGGCCGTCCCGCGTGCCACTATTGCGGGGCGTGCAACTGGGGCTGCGACGTGGGCGCGCGATACAGCAGCTTGGATGTGCTCGTTCCAAAGCTGCGGGGATTGAGTAATTTCGAGCTGCGCACAAATGCCGCGGTTCACACCATCTTGAGGGACCGGTCGACGGGGAAAGCGCGCGGCGTCACTTATATCGATACCAACAACCGGCTGGAATACGAAGCCTATGGCCAGGCGGTGGTGCTGGCTGCTTCGATGATCGAGTCCATCCGAATTCTCTTGAATTCCCGGGACCGTGAATACACCAATGGGCTTGCCAATTCGAGCGGCACGCTGGGGCGCTACTTGATGGAACATGTGGCCTTCAACAGTATTGAGGGCTTCTTCCCGCAGCTTGCCGGTCGGCCCACCTCGAACGACGACGGCCCCGGAGAGTCGTGCCTCTACATACCTCGGTACACCTATGGTCACAAAGATCGTAAGAAGTACCTGCGAGGTTGGCGGTTCGATTTCTACACCGGTTGTGGCCTGGGTGCCGGTCCAGGGGCCAGCCTTCCGGGCTTTGGTTCTGCGTACAAGAGGAGAATCAAGGAGCTTTATCCGGCGGCGGTGGAAATGAGCGGATACGGAGAGGGGCTGCCCTTTTTCTGGAATTACGTGGAGATCGACCCGGATGGGCTAAGAGATCGGTTTGGTATACCTCAGGTGCGCTTTCACACCAGCGCCGAATACGACCACGCCTTCGCGATCCTCGACGAAATGTACGGACAGATCGAAGCAATCCTGGAGGCCTCCGGCGCCGAACTCCTCCCTTACAAGAAGGTAACGCCCTACCCTCTGGGAAGCGTGACTCATGAAGCTGGTGGATGTCGCATGGGAGAAGACCCGCGCGCGTCGGTACTGGACGAATGGAATCGGTGCCACGACATCAAGAACCTGCTTGTAGTGGACGCGGCATGCTTTGTCACCCATCCCGAGAAGCAGATTACGCACACCCTGATGGCACTTTCCTACCGGGCATCAGATCACTTGGCGGAGGAACTTCGCCTCGGGAATGTTTAACAGACCTCCGACCGTGTGAGCGAAGCGAAGGATCAGCTTTTGTTGCGAAGAACAGAAGAAGCAGATTCCTCGCTACGCTCGGAATGACAGGTGGGGGGACTTTCATGTCTGTTAAGGGAGAAAAGGCGTGTGGACAAAATGTTCCTTGCTCGACGGCAGACATTGAAATACCTCGGGCTCCTCGCGGGCACGGTTGCCGGCAGGCGATTTCTCGCCGAATGGTTGCCCTCTGGCCTGGCGCCAAAGGGGGCGAGTGCCAGGCCCGAGGGCAGCATGCCACAGATGGACCACCTGCCCGTGCCCGATGCTGAACATTACCTACCTCGCTTCTTCAAGCCGGACGAATTCAAGACAGTTGAGAGTCTAACCGAACTGATTATTCCGACCGACGACAAGCCCGGCGCCAAGGAGGCTGAGGTGGCACGCTACATTGATTTCGTCGTGTCCGCTGCGGCGGAGTTCGAGCCTTCTTTACAGCTCCAGTGGACGCAAGGCTTCCAGTTGCTCGATAGCTTGAGTCGTGAGAAGTACGAGCGCACGTTTCGCGAAATGTCGACGGACGACCAGGAAGCGTTGTTGATGGCGATAAGTCTTCCCGAACGCGAACCCGGTAAAACCCACGAGGGCTTTGAATTTTATCGCCTGGTCAAAGAGATGACAGTGGAAGGATTCTACACGTCGCGCCTTGGTCTTGTCGATGTGCTAGGGTACAAAGGTCTCACATTTTTGACTGAGTTTCCCGGATGCGCTCACTCTGAACATCAAGCATAACAGGTGGTCATAGCGCAGCCTAAGGCCGCAACAAGCGCCTCTGGCGCTCTGGAGGGCGACAGCTTGCGGCCGCTTTGATCCCGTGAGCTTGCTCGCCGCTGCTTTTCAGGCACGATACATCGCTTCACGGCCAGCAAGCTGGCCTGCGCGAAAGCGGTAAAAGCTACCACACTCCAGAGCACTTGGACACGCCCTCTCGTCTTGCGCAGCCGAGGACGCCCGGCCATCTCAATAGCGGCTGGGGTTTTCGGCGTAGCCGCGGAAGAAGCTATTAGCCTTCCACTGCGGGCGTTGGCTCGCGTCGGCGACGGCAATCATCAAAGTGCGGATGACTTCTTCGTATTGCGCGGCAGCCGAGAGATCGATCGGCTGGTCGAGGTCATCAGAGGGCGCGTGGTAGCGCTCGGTGAGCCAGTTTCTGAAGAGCTGCTTCTGCGCGGGAGAATCCGGATCGGGGGCAATACCCATGGCTAGGGCGGGAATTCCGTGACGGATAAAGTTGTACTGGTCACTGCGAATGAAGACGTTTCTTTGCGGCTCAGGGTCGGACTGCACAATGATGCCGTGAGATTCGGCTACCTGGCGCGCTTCCTCGCCGAGGTCGGATTCGTCGAGACCCCAAACCGTGAGGACCTTCATCGGCACGATGGGCAAGAACATGTCGATATTGATGTCAGCCACCATGGATTTGGGATCGACGGTAGGATAGGCGGTGAAGTAACGCGAGCCCAGAAGTCCCTTTTCTTCCCCGGTGACGAAGACAAAAAGAAGTGAGCGTTTGAAGTGCTCTCCGGAGGCCTTCAGCGAAGCGGCGACGTCGAGGAGGACTGCACTGCCGGAGGCGTTGTCCATGGCGCCGTTGTAAATGCGGTCGCCCTTAATCGGCTCACCGATGCCGATGTGGTCGATGTGAGCGGAAAGGACCACATACTCATTGCGCATCTCGGGATCGCTCCCCAACAGCTTGGCGACCACGTTGGCCGATTCCAAGTCTTGCTTGTCGAGCTTGGCTGTAGATTTGATGGAAACGGCAAGCGGGAAGCGCGGAAGAGGCTTGCGATCCTTGGCTAACGCCGCGATTTCGTCGAAGGTGTGGCCAGAGCCGGCGAAGAGTTGCTCGGCCTTGGTGGGATTGAAGACGACGGCAAGTTTTTGGCCGGCGGTATCGTCGAATTGCGGGTCCGCCAAAGTCATGCTGGGATGCGTTCGGTTCACGGACATGCGAGACCAGGGGATGTCCATAGAAGCAGGATTGGGGATTCCGATGACGCCGATGGCGCCCGATTCGCGCAGCGCCTTCCAGCGCTCGGAAGCCGACGAATGATGGGCGGCCAGCGGGCCGGGGATCTCGGAAGGTGAACCACCGATGCTAACTGCGACCTTGACGTTCAGGTCGAGGTCGGCGAGGTCGTCATAGTTTTGTTCGGGAACGGTCAGGCCGTATCCGACAAATACAAGTGGAGCTTGCACTTCAGGAGCGAGATCGGCGCGCGAGCTGAAGAAAGCGTCTTCGCCAAGGGTGAGCGGCTCGAGTTTGCCGTTGCGGATGAGAGCGAGACTGGAGTCTTTCTCGACAATCTGCCGCGACTGGAATTTCACCTGCTGATAAAAGCCGTCCGTGCCCGCGGCTTGCAGGCTGGCCCGCTTCAGTTGAGAGACGACATAGGCCTCGGCCTTGCGTAGTCCTGCGCTTCCGGTTTCGCGGCCCTCCATGTCGTCGTCGGCGAGAACCTTGACGTAATCCCACCAGGTCTTGCCATCGAAGTGGGTCTGGTCGGCGGGATGCGCCGAGAGCATGAACAGCAAAACTGGAAGTGGCAGCAGCAGCTTTCGAGGCATGATGGGTTCCTCGCAGCCTCGCCCTAATTCTTGGAACTCCGCAATAGATGGCTGGCAGACCCTTATTTTAGGTCTGCGGAGGCTATGACAGGGAGGACGCAGACCTAGAGGTCTACGCCAGCCCCGCCAGACTTCCGAACAGAAAGGACTGGCAGACTGCTGAAAAAAGGGTGCCTGTCATGCTGAACGTAGCGAAGCATCTGCTTCATCTCATTGAAAACAGACGAAAAGCAGATCCCTCGCTTTGCTCGGGATGACATGATCGGCGGCTTTTTCAGCAGCCTGCTAGCCTAGTCTTTGGGACTCGGACCGCCTTTGCCACGCGCCCGGCGACGCGCGCACTGCGCTGTCAGTAGCAGGCCGCTACCCAGCAGAAGAAGAGTGGTCGGCTCAGGAGTCGCGCTGGTGGGCCCGGTCCTACCCCACCCTAAAGGTGCTGCGGCCCCGGATACCACATCGAGGGTCACGTTGTTGGAGTTGTAGACCACGGTGAAATGCTCACTTGAGTTGATGCTTGTGCCGGTCACCGTCGGGAACGTTCCCGCCACTGAGCTGGCATTTAGGATGTCGAACGTAGCCCCCAGCTTCGGAACAAAGCTATTGATCAGGTCGAGGTTCAGGGTGCCATTCAGGCTGGCGGCACCGGAGGCCGTCAATTGGTCGAACAAGGTTCCCGCCGTTGTCCCGCCAATGTCGATGTTGAGGACCCCTGTGGAGCCCTGCTTGTAGGTGCCGGTGATGCTTTCGGTGCCCGCCGTCATTAATGCATCACCCACATTGAACGCCCCGGTGCTCGTGCTGTTCGTCGTGTTGCCCGCCAAGGTGCCGCCATTGCCGAACACCGATCCGCCGGAAAAGGTAATGCCACCCTTCGCCGTCAGGGTGCCATCCACTGTAGTGGTGCCGCCGGTCTGCTTATAGGTGGCGGTGCTCCCCGTCAGGTCAAAACTGCTGCCCTTTCCAACGCTCAGAGTGCCGGCATTGCTAAAGGCGGCCACCCCATCGGAGAAGCTTTTGCTGCCAGTGACGGTGAATTGGCCCGTGGAGCTGTTGGTGGCAAAGCCGCGGAGCCCGTTCTTAGCCGTCTGGTCGATGATTGTTGCGCTAGTCCCAATCAACTTGATAGCGGCCGCGTTGGTTACGATGTTTGCGCCGTTGAACTGCAGGGTTCCGGCAACATTGTAAGTACCGCCCGTTAGGGTCGTACCGGAGAAGTTCGTCAGATTGCCGTTGACAATGAACTTGCT
>DATJKY010000602.1:0-9251 GCA_035490955.1 Terriglobia bacterium
AGACAAGGCCGTACAGATCAAGAATGTACTGGCGCGGGTACCGGGGTTCAGGGAGCTGACCGTGGTGCGGGAGCTCGGCCAGCCGAGCCTGCTCGTCGATGTCGACCGGGCCAAGATTGCGCGCTACGGGATCAACGTGGCAGACGTCGAAGCTGTGGTCCAGGCGGCGGTGGGTGGCCAGGCGGCGACCCAGGTGATACAGGGTGAGAAGCTTTTTGACTTAGTCGTGCGCATGCAACCGCGGTTCCGCGAGAGCGCGCAGGCCATCGGGAATCTTCTGGTTGGAACGCCGGCGGGTCAGCAAATCCCCCTCAGCCAGCTAGCGGACATCCGGCAGGGCAACGGCGCGTCCTTCATCTACCGTGAGAATAACTCCCGCTATATCGGTATTCAGTACAGCATCGTGGGCCGGGACCTGGCACGCGCGGTGGATGACGGCCAGCAAGCCATACGAAAGGCTGTGTCGTTGCCTCAGGGCTACCGCGTGTCCTGGGGCGGGGAATACAGCGAGTTCTTGCAGGCCAGGAGCCAGCTCGACATCATCGTACCCCTAACCGTTGTGTTGATCTTTTTGATTCTGTTCGCGCTTTATGGCAACTTTAAGTTTCCTATCATCGTGGTACTGAGCGTCGTCATGACCGAGCCGGTCGGAGCACTCCTCGCCTTGAAGCTCACCGATACGCCCTTCAGCGTGTCGTCCGTTCTCGGCCTCCTGGTACTGATGGGAGTCTCCGTAGAGACGGCGGTGATCGACGTGTCTTACATCAATAAGCTACGGGTAGAGGGTGACGACATTCTTAAGGCGACCTTCGAGGGCTCACTGATTAGGCTGCGTCCCATTATGATGACGGCACTGGTGGCTTGCCTGGGCTTGCTGCCTGCAGCGCTTTCGCACGGCATCGGGTCAGACACGCAGCGCCCCTTTGCCATTGTCATTGTCGCGGGTCTGATTTCACGGCTGTTTCTGGGCCGGATTGTCAGCCCAGTGCTCTACAAGATGGTCGCTCGTGAAGGCGATGTATTGCAGGTGTGAGTTTTCGTGCAACTTTCGGCACGATATCCGCATCTGCCTCAATCGTTAGCTCCTGTATCGGTTGGAGGATTCACAAGTCCTTTAAGCTAAAGGTAAAATACAGGTTGGCTTGCTAATTGCCAGAACCAATTCGAACCGACCAAGTCTGTGGCGTGCCCTGAGCGTCGGGGCGGCAATCTTGATACAGCTCCACCTAATGCTGGTGGTGGAGCTTCACCACCACGCAGCCAGTCCGGCGCCCGGCGACAAGTCAGTTCCGGTTTCTCCAGGTCAGCTACACTGGCACCCGGCAACGTCCGAATCGAGCCTCCCGTGCTCTGTGTGTCAAACAATCCGCCATGGGTCTGTTTATGTAGCGTGCAGTTGTCTATCCGCTCCTCAGCTGCCGTTTGCCAGAAGCTCCGGGCCAGCCTTAATACCGAAACTCTCGCCCCTTTCCTACCTACTTCCTTCAGGAAGAGATCCACCCCTTTTCTCCTAAAAATTCAGAGGTTCTCCTCGCTCGGAATAGCGAGGCCAAGATCTTTTTAGGAGGAACAATCCGTGCACTCATTTTATTCGAGTTTCATTATGGCGGTGGCGGCTTTGCCGCCTGCTGTGCGGAAAGGCTCAGCCTTTCCGGCCCAGCAGGCTCAAGAAAGAGGTAACATTAAAGAATTCAGGCTCGGCCGCTTGCCGGAAAACCGTAGGCTTTCGGCACAGCAAGCGGCGGTGCCGCCGCACCACCGAAGCGCTTGGCTGACTTTGATAGCCTTTCTCTGTCTCGTCCCGTTCGCGGCAGCGCCCGCCTTCGGGCAGGGTTTGGGGAATTCCGGGACCATCCAGGGTACCGTGCTTGACCCTTCCGGCGCTGCCGTCAAAGGAGCGAAGGTCGAAATCCGATATCCGGTTTCAGGGTACGAAGCAACCGCGACCACCGACGACTCCGGCCAATTCCAACTCAGCAACGTTCCCTTTAATCCCTACCACCTGACCGTGAGCGCCCCTGGTTTCGGGGACCTTGACCAGGACGTGGAAGTCCGTTCGGCGGTGCCCCTCGATCTAAAGCTCACCCTGAAGATTGCCACCGCCGCCCAGACGGTTACGGTTCAAGGCGAAGCGACCGACCTACTGGAGCAAACTTCGACCTTTCACACCGACGTCGACAAGAAATGGTTTGACAAAATCCCCTTGGAGAGTTCTTCGTCGGCCATCAGTTCTCTCGTTACGCTCTCGTCGCCGGGAATTACTGCGGATTCTAACGGCCTCTTCCACGGCATGGGCGATCACGCGGAAAACTCCTTCTCGGTCGACGGCCAACCCATCACCGACCAGCAGAGCAAGGTTTTTTCGAATCAGATTCCCCTCATGTCGGTCCAGTCGCTGGAGGTGATCGCCGGGGCGCCGCCCGCCGAATACGGCGACAAGACGAGCGTTGTGATCAACGTTGCCACGCGCTCCGGCCAGGGTATGACACCGGCTCATGGCGCCGTGACGGCCTCCTATGGCTCATTTGGCTCGTCCTATGGCAGTTTTGAAGTTGGTTACGGAAATCAGAAGTGGGGAAACTTCATCGCGGTCAACGGGTTGAACACCACACGATTTCTGGATCCGCCAGAGGTCGCCGTGCTGCATTCTTATGGCAACGAAGAGGCCATCTTCGACCGCATGGACTATCAACCCTCCACAGCGAATTCCCTGCACCTGAACCTGGGCTTTACGCGTTCCTGGTTTCAAAATCCCAACTCGTTCGACCAACAGTACCATCCGGGCATCGTCAACAATGTGACCGGCCTTCCTCTGGGCCCGACGGACCAGCGTTCGCAGATTAAGACCATTAACGTCGCTCCTACCTGGACGCACCTGATCAGCCCGACCTTGGTGCTTACGCTCGGCGGCTTCTTTCGGCAAGACCAGTATCACTACTACCCGAGTGCTGACCCTTTGAATGATCTCGCTCCCGACCTCCAGGCCGAGAGCTTCGCGCAAGGTCGGAGACTCACCAACGCGGGTGTGCTCTCGAATTTGGCCTACGTCAAGGGCATCAACAACCTGAAGGCGGGAGTCGTATATCAACAAACATTCCTTACGGAGAGGGACATCCTCAGCATTGTGGACCCGACACTGAACCCACCATGCTTCAATGCCGACGGAAGCCCCAACACCAACCCTGCGGTAACCAGCCAAGGCCAATGTGGAGGCTCTTTGAATCCGGGTGGCACGCCCAATACGGGCTTTAAGCCGTTCCTAGGCTGCCTCGACTTGACTCGACCTATCCCGGCCCCGCCGGACGGCTGCACCAGTTCCAGGAGCATCCCGTTCTACTTTTCCGGCCACACGGACATTAAGGAACTCGCGCTGTATGTTCAGGACACCATCACCAAGAAGAACTGGAACTTCAACCTCGGAATTCGCGGGGATTTGTACAACGGGATTGCCATTCAAAGCCAGGCGGAGCCACGACTGGGCGTTGCCTACACCGTCCGGCCGACGAATACGGTGCTGCGCGTTTCTTACGCGCGCATTTTGGAAACTCCGTTCAACGAGAATCTGATCATTGCCAGTACAGGGTGCGGATATCAAGTGATTGCCGCCCTTGTGCCACCGTCCGGTGTCACCTGCAACCTGGGACCGATTCATCCCGGCTGGCGCAATGAATTCCACGCCGGTTTGCAACAAGCATTCGGACGGTACGTGGTTGTGGACGGCGAGTATATCTGGAAGTATACGCACAACGCATACGACTTCGGTATCGTAGGCGCCACACCCCTCACCTTCCCAATCGAGTGGTACAGGTCCAATATCCCCGGATACGCCATCCGCACCAGCGTCGTGAACTTCCACGGGTTTAATGCCCTTGTGGTGATGTCCAGCGTTGCCGCTCGCTTCTTCGAACCGCAAGTCGCCGGCATCCCCATCATCCCGCCGGTGTCCGGCGTCTTCCGCATTGACCATGACGAGCATTTCAACCAGACGACACACCTGCAATACCAGTGGAAGCGTGGCCCCTGGATTGGGTTCAACTGGAGGTATGACAGTGGCCTTGTGAGCGGCGCGGTACCGTGTGTCGCTCCAACCTTGACGTGCTTCGTTTCGACGCCAATTGCATTGGGGGGAGGCGCTAATGTCCCAAGTGACCAGGTGGCCTTAAACAACGCTATCACCGGCTTGCCTCTGACCGCCGACCAGGAGTTTCAGGCCGGCCTCACTTGCAATGGCAAGCTTGCTGCTCCAAACCCCCTTGGCGCCCCACTTGCCACCTGCCAGGCATCACAGTTCGCATCCATATACGTCAAGGTACCACCGCCCGGAACAGAAAATGACGACCACAATCCCCAGCGAATCCAGCCGCGCAGCCTGTTTGATCTGTCTGTCGGTGACGACAATCTGTTCCACGGCGACCGTTACAAGTGGAGTCTGACCTTCACGGCGGTCAACCTGACCAACAAGGTTGCGCTTTATAACTTCCTTTCCACGTTTAGCGGCACGCACTACGTCACTCCGCGCACGTGGACCGCCGAGATCGCTTTCCACTTTTGACGTAGTCGCAGCCCTCGGCTATGTCCAGAGTCTGGAGTTTCTACATTTGGAACGGCCAAAGCCGCGGCCTTGTATCAGGGCACGGCTTTAAGCCGTGCCGCTGATTCGCCGAAAGGAACCGGGCTTTAGCCCCTGATTATGGCTAGGCCAGCCCGCCAGATCCTGAGCCCCTGGCGTACGCTATTCATTACGACCGAGTTATCGCGACCCAGGGCGGCATAAGCCGCAGAGTTTTTTGACGTGAGACTCTGCGCTAGGCGTCCTCGGTGCCCAACTCCAAAACAAAGTACTGAGCATGGGAATGTCCGACGTTGCGGATGCCGTGTTCCTCGTTCGACCCTATGTAGGCGACCGAGCCCGGCCCGAGATTGGAGCTGCGCTCCCCGATGGTCACCTGCAGCAAGCCTTCCCGGATGAGGAAGACCTCCTCGTACTCGTGATGATGTGGCGGGTGGGGCATTGCGCCCGGCGCCAGGTCGGTTTCGTGCAGCGCCACACGGAAGCCTTCGTGCGTCTTTCCCCCCAATATAGGTCGAAATGCATTCTGCCCAGAGGTTTGGAGAGGAAGGCTTTCGAAACTGTAAACCTTCGACGGCAACCCCGTGTTTTCGGAACGCCGGGCGCTTGTCACCACCAACGCCGGCAGCAACATGCACAGTTCTCTTCGTGCCTGATCCATGGATTCCCTCCAAAAGCCACTGTGGAGCGGCTGACAGCTAGCTGATGTCGCGCACCCATGTCAGAAGCCGTACTTGGCAACGACACCTTTCTCCTGTCTTCCAATCAACGCGACCGCCGCGTGTTGACCCGCAAGCTGGAACGTCAGCCGCACCCCGGTAAGCTTGTCGCGCAAGTCGACCTTGGCATCGTCAGCGCTCTCTGAAGTCATGATGTACAGCACCGAATCTTCGAGCGCAACCGGATACACCATCACGCCGGGCGAAAGCGATGACTGTAGGTCGAACATCGGAGCGACGCCGAGCCGACCGGCGACGTAGGCGTACAGCTCGGCGGCAGCTTGCGCTCCCTCCGCCAATTCCACCGGATAGGCGGCCCAGAAGATGCGTCCGTTCCCATAGGAGATTTCCTTGAGCGATGCTCCATCATTGAATCGAAGCGACTGCAGCCAACTTTGTTTTTGCTGGTCGAAGGAAAGCGGGACCAGGCGGTCGCCTAATTGGATGGCCGCATTGTGGTACGTGAGCGGTTCCGTCTCCGCGTCCAGCTTCAATTCGGCCATCCGCGCGGTGTTGTGCCAGTGTTCATCGCGGTCGACCGGCCCTGTGACCAGCATATTGCCACCCTCCTTCACATACTTCAGCAAGGAACGCCAGGCTGTCTCGGTCAAGCCTTGGGGCGACGGGAGAATGGCAAGCGTCGGTGAGCCGAGCTTCTCGACCTGGTTTTCGGCGATTGCATACAGGGTGAAGCGATCGTAATAGGCCAAGGCTCGCACGGCCTTGCGTTGGGCTTCTATTTGGAAGTCCGCCATGACCGAGAACTGGGCGGCTTGCGAGGTAATCATGGCAATGGAAGGCTGTTGGGGGTTGCGCAGGTGCTCGCTGAGGAACTTCGCCAACCCGGCGTAATCACGCATCACCTCTGCTTCCGGCTTCTCCGTGCCGTCAGTTCGAATCGCCCCAATGGGTGTTTCGTTGCTTTCGGTCATGTAGGAGTTCGTGTGCCAGAGCCATTCGATGGCCCCGGAGCCCTGAACAAAGGAGGTAGCAACCTTCCGTTCCAGCAGCGCAGCCTCACTCTCCGGATTGCGGCGGGCCACCTCATCGAGGTTTAGTTCCCTTTGCAGTCCAGTTTCCTGGATCAACATAGCTAGACCGGGCTGCTTTGCCAGAAGCGAGTCCCACAGCAGGTGATCGTTTTGCCACCAGGAATGGTTGGTTGTGAAGTCTACCAACTGTCCCCAGTATGCCGGGGAGAGGCGGTCCAAAAGGCCGCCTTCATCCTGACCGACTGTAATCAGTTGCTGTGATCCAGTGCTGCGAATCGCCTTGCACATAGTCCGCACCCAGTCCGCGAAACTGTCCTGCGCGAATAGAAAGTAGTCGTAGACTTTAAGCGAGTTGCGCCCCACGTACATGCCTCGCGGCTCGAATTCGACGACTTCAGGGAGCGAGACCGTTCCTTGAACAGCTTTGGACGGAAGATTCCACGCCGCAGCCAAAGAAGCTCGATCGGGATAACGCCGGCTCAGCCACTGGTTCCAAACATCCACTTCCACGGGATCGCCATTGGGCCGCATGGTCCACAAGTGTTGAGAAAAGCTCGGTTCGTTGATGAGGTCCCAGGCAAGGTAGGGAACGTCGTGGAAACGCCCGACCACCGCTGTAATCAGCGCCGCTTGCTTGCGAACGGCTTCCGGATCGAGATAGAAATTCACACCTCCTAGAGCGTCCGGGACAAAGGCAAAGAAATTGAACTGCACGGGCAACCCGTTCTTGCGGGCGCTCAGGAGGTAGGCCTCCAGCGTACGCAGCGTTCGCTCGTAGGGTTGTCCGTTTTCGTCGCAGAACTTGTCCCAGCCAGTCCACCATCCGGTGCGTATCATGTTGAGACCGGCGACCCGAATCTGGGCAAAGTCGCGGTCCCAGATGTAGACATTGGGGTGTTCAAAATACAGGCGCTGAACCTCGCTGGACATGTAGGTGGTGCCCACCACCGCCAAGGGATGGCCATCGAGTTCGAAGTAGTTCTGGTTTACCCCTAGGCGAGGACCGGAACGCAGGTAGGCTTCATCCCGAATCCAGAAGCCGGAGTGATAAAGGGCGCGGACCTTGTTGCCCTCCGTCAATGCCGCCTCAATGATGTGCAAGCCCTTCATGTTCGGCGCGGGCAGAACCAGTGGTTGCGATAAAGGAACAGGTGCGGTCGTCACAGAGCGGTTGGAAGGCTGCGCCTCCGGGAAGGTTACGATTTTGACCGTGAGCGGCTGGGTGGATGGTCCGTTTGTATGCCAAACGATGTCCAGTTGTATGGATTCGCCGGGCAAATAGAGTGGCAGGAAGGGCCGTACCGTAAACTCCTCGCTGCCCCGAATTGCGCGCTCCGCCAGGGAACGAATCAAGTCCGACGCTTCCGCACTGGTGTAGAACTCGGGGGTCACCTCAGCATTCAAAAAAATCCAGCGCCCGCCGTCAAAACCGTTCCTCAGGTGATCGACTTGGAGGGCTGGCGCGGCCAATTTGCGACCATCCCTGGTGTCCCACGCCAACGCGTCCAGACGAGCGTCAATCGACCCTGCGGACCCACCTCGCGCATAGAGGTCAACCGCGCTGAGGCGAATGACTGGACTGAACGCGCGCTTCCAGGCAAAACGGCTTAGCGGCGGAACTAAGTCTGAATTTGTCTGAAACTCCAGCCCCTCCGAGCCTGGTGTGACCTGAAACTGGTCAATTCCCAGGAGTCGCGTGAATCGGATGCTGTAGTCCCGCAGGTGCCACCCCGCACTGTCGCGATAGGCTGCTCGAGTGAAAGGCCGTCCACCAAGAACCAGAAGGTTTCCACCCCGCTGGAGGAATTGGTAAATAGAGGGCCAGCCTTCCTCCGGGAAAGCCGAACCGTAAGAGAGAACCAGCAAGCGAGTCGCGCGGGCATCGAGGTGCGACTGAAGCTGCTCCGCTGAGGCCAGGTAAGCTCCCGGCAGCAACTTCTGCAACTGATCCGGGGAGGGATGCGCGGAGTCCGCACTGGGAAACCCGGCGTCACTATAGGCAACAACTGCGCGTGAGGATTCTTCAGCCAGCAAGGCCGTACAAGCGAAGAGTACGACACAGGACGCAGAAAACGCACAGCCTAAGGCCTTCCTCGGTTTTGCTCTATTGTTCACGGATGAATTTTGAACGATGAGCGCCCGATTTGTTTGAGGGATACAACTCACCGAGTGGCACCGAATCTTCTCTTCCACCCGAATCCCGGATGTGCGAGAAACAGCGGTCAAGGGTGGCCAACCGAAGAGTAATGCGCTAAGAGCATAGCGTGGCAGCATCACGATTGCAAGAACGTGTATAGCAAAGCTCAGTGCGGACGAAGGAGTCCTTGCATGCGGGTCCCTTCGCTCGGCTCAGGGCAGGCTTTTGCGCGTTCGTCCCGCGCCTGCGGGATGAGGCCGTCGATTTATCTGTAAGCTATATACGTAGCCTATGGGAGTTGGTGGTGCTTCGTGCAGCGGCGCTGCGAGCCTCGGCTGGGAAGCGGCGATCTGAAAGGTCTGACGAGTTATTTCCCCTTGCTTTGGGCACGCTCGCCCAGGCACCGGCCTCGGCGGTGGCACCCGGCAGGGGAAAGGTCCACACCCTTGCCCGCTGGTGCTTCATGGCGGAGGTTCCCGTCAGAAGAGAACACCAGCGTTCGCTCGGATTCGACCCTCTCACCCCTGCAGGGGATGCATAAGTCGTGAGTTCGTTGGAACAAGTCGCACTGCCGGCACCGGCGCGAGCCATAGCCCCGCTAGGGGCAATATCTTAGCGCGCAGCCCTGGGGGGAGTGGCCCTCACCCCGCCTTCGGCACCTCTCTCCCGTGCGGGCGGGAGAGGGGGGACCCCGCAGCGGTGGGTGAGGGATTTTCTCATTTGGCACGAAGAAAACAACCCCTCACCCCCGGCTTCGCCGTACCCTTATCCCCTCGGGGGGCCGGATCGTCGTGGTGCGCGGTGATCACCATTCATGGCCGCGAGCGGCCTGT
>DATJKY010000603.1:0-4817 GCA_035490955.1 Terriglobia bacterium
GGAGGTTTGATTGTTGAGGATACGACTGGCCAAGGCTGGCGGCAAGAAAAAGATCAGCCACCGCGTCGTGGTGATCGACCGCGAGAAGGCCCGTGACGGGCGATTCATCGAAATTCTGGGCCACTACAACCCGCGACGCAACCCACCTGAGCTGGTTCTTAATCGCGAACGGGTTTCTTACTGGCTCGACCGAGGCGCGCAGCCGTCAGAAACGGTGCGCAGCCTTATCAAGAAAACGCCCCCGCCGGCAGCGCAGGTCTCGAGCTAGCTAACCGCTGGGCATGAGGGGGTTCCCGGATGGCCTTGCACTCTTCCTTTCATTACCTGCTGTACGTTTTCGGAGCGTTCGATTGCGGGAGGGTCGATGAAGGAACTGATCGAAGCCATTGCCAAAGCGCTTGTTGACAATCCTGACCAAGTTGAGGTTCGGACAGTGGAAAGCGAGCAGATTACGGTGCTGGAACTTCGGGTTCACCCTTCGGACTTGGGGAAAGTGATAGGCAAGCAAGGTCGAACGGCGCGCTCGATTCGCACCATCCTCGGGGCCGCTGGCATGAAGTTGAAAAAGCGCTTCACCCTTGAGATCCTCGAATGAGGTGTCGTCGGGGCGGGCTTGGCCACTCACAAGGGATGCCCCTACAAGGCTTCCTGCGTGGACAACCCGAGGCACAGAGCGTGGTAGGAGACTGGCCAGAGCAATTCGTGGCAATTGCACGCATCGTCAAGCCACAAGGCCGCCGGGGAGAAGTGGCGGCCGAGATTCTCACCGATTTTCCGGCGAGGTTTGACAGCCTGCGGCAAGTCTTCTTGGAGCGTCCCGACCGTCAGCCTGACTCGGCAGTGGTGGAGAGCGCCATGACGCATAAGGGCCGAATCATCCTGAAGTTCGCGGGTATAGACTCGATTGACAACGCGAATCGCCTCCGCAGCCTTCACGTCCTGATCCGGCGTGAAGAAAGGAGGGAGCTTCCCGCTCATCACTACTATGTCTCGGATCTAGTGGGATGCCGGGTGATTACTAAACATGGGAGGTATCGCGAGCTGGGGGTTGTGACTGAAGTTGAACCTACCGGAGGCGTCGATCTTCTCCACATTAGAAGGCCCGGCGGTCGGGAGTTCCTGATTCCCCTGGCTGAGGCTCTCTGCACGCGAATCGATCCGGAGGGTAAGCTTATCGTGGTTGAACCACCGGAGGCACTGCTGGACCTCAATCCCTAGCGCCCTCCGCGCCGTTTTTGAGCTCCGGCTGAGGGGGCACAGCGCCCGGCTGGGACAAGGGAATGACAACTGAAGAGAGATTCCAGAAGATTGAAGAAAACCTGCTCGTGCAGAGCCATCTCGTGGCAGCTTTTGAGCGCGAGACAAAAGCCCGCCTGGAGTCGGTTGAAGCGCAGGCGGATCAGCACGCGCAAGAGATGGCGGAGTTTCGCGCCCAGATGGTGGAATTTCGCGGCCAGATAGTGGAGTTTCGCGCCGTCGTCTCGCGTGTTCTGGAGGCGCTGGAGCGCTTCATCGGCGGACGGTCAGGCGCAGACGGCGGCCGTCCGGAAACAGATTGAGCGACGGGATTCGATAGGTGATTTTCGACGTCATCACAATCTTTCCTGGCTTCTTCAGTAGCATCCTGGAGCACGGTCTGCTCAAGCGCGCTCTGGCGGGTGGCCAGGTGCAGATCCGCTTGCACGACTTGCGGGACTACGCCGTCGACCGCCACCGTACGGTGGACGATCGTCCTTTTGGTGGAGGTCCCGGTATGGTCTTCAAGCCTGAGCCGCTCTTCCGCGCCGTGGAAGCTCTGAAAAAGGGGTCAGCGGAGGCAAGCTTGCCGGTCGTTCTTCTGTCGCCCCAGGGCCGACTTCTGAAGCAGGTGGTGGCTGAGGAGCTGGCACAGAAGGCGCGCATCGTCCTGATGTGCGGTCGCTACGAAGGTGTCGACGAGCGCGTGGCCGAGAGCCTCGCCACCGATGAACTGTCCATCGGCGACTATGTTTTGAGCGGCGGAGAGCTGCCTGCGGCCGTGGTGATGGAAGCTGTCATCCGCCTGCTGCCCGGCGTGCTGGGCAACGAGAAGTCGTGGGCACAGGATTCCTTTGCGTTGTCGGCTGAGGGGAGCACAGCTCTGGGCCGCCAAGGGCTGCTGGACTTCCCTCAGTACACGCGGCCCACGGATTTTCGCGGTTTGCTTGTGCCCGAGGTCTTGCTTTCTGGAAACCACGAGGAGATTCGGCAGTGGCGGCATCGCCAGGCCCTCGTCAGAACCTGGAGAAAGCGGCCCGATCTGCTGTTGACCCTTCCTCTCGGCTGCGACGACCGTCAGATCCTCGCGGACCTGCAACGCTCGACCTGCGAGACCGTACGGAGGTAGTCGCATTCTAACCTTTTGGAGTCTAAATCATGACCACAGCCCTGGAAAAATTCGAACAGACGCAATTGAAAACAAACATTCCCCAATTCCGCGCTGGGGACACAGTCCGCGTCCACGTTAAGATCAAGGAGGGCGACAAGGAACGCATACAGGTCTTCGAGGGAACGGCCATTCGATTGCGGCGTGGTTCGAGCCACGCCACCTTCACCGTTCGCAAGATCTCCTTTGGCCACGGAGTGGAACGTATCTTTCCACTGCATTCACCCACTATCGAGAAAATCGAGGTCGTCCGCTCCGGCCGGGTACGTCGAGCCAAGCTTTATTACCTGCGCAAGCTGAAGGGCAAGGCGGCACGGATCCGCGGAGCGCGGACCGAAAGGGAGTGAAAAGCAGGTGGTAGGTGCCAGGTGACAGGTGTTAGGTGCCGGGTCGAAGGGGTAAAGGGTAAGAGATAAGGTTTACCCTTTATCCTGTCACACCTCACCGCCAACATAGGCCTCCCCCCCTTGCACCTAACACCTGTCACCTAACACCCAGCATGCCCCGAGCGCGAGATCCCAAGGACCTTCGTTGCACGCGCCGCCTGGAGAGCCAGGCGCTCCGTCGAGGCTGGCGGCTGATCGCCGGCTGCGACGAGGCGGGACGCGGCGCACTACTGGGTCCCCTTTACACCGCAGCCGTCATCCTGGATCCAGCAACACGAATCCCCGGTGTAGATGACTCCAAGAAACTGACCGCCGAGGACCGCAGCGCGCTGGCCGAAGAGATTCGCGCCAAGGCCATCGCCTTCCGGGTAGTTGCGGTGCCGGCCGGCGAGGTCGACTGCTTGAATGTCTTCCAAGCCTCGCGGCAGGGAATGATCCGTGCCTTGCGCGCACTGGTTCCCGCCCCGGACTTCGTTATCACTGACGCCATGCGGCTGTCCGGCTGGGGTGACACTGTCGATTTCTCTGTTCCATACCGGGCCGTCATTCACGGCGACGCCCGGTGCGTTTCAGTCGCGGCCGCGTCCATACTCGCCAAGGTCGCCCGCGACGCTCATCTGGAGGAACTCGACCGACTGTTTCCGCAATACCGGCTGAGAAAGAATAAGGGCTACGGCACACCGGAACACCTCGAAGGCTTGAAACGGTACGGCCCCTGTCGCGAACATCGACAGACGTTTCAGCCCGTGAAGAGCTACTTTCTGCCCTTGTTCCCTTTTAGCCTAGGGGAGGAGCCTACATGATCAAAGATCAAGCTTTTTGGGAAGCGTGGGAGGCGCAGTGCATCGCTAGTGAGCCACCCGACTTCAGGCGTAATCTGCAAATCTTCGAGGCGATGGTCGAGTACGCCAGATCGCTGGGGCGCTTCGCTCCCGCCGTCTCACTGGACGGGGTGGAATCCCGAATCGAGTTAGCGCGAGTGCTGAATGGTCGAAAGCCTTCTAGCGAAGATCTCCCTCGGTCTTGAGCAACGCGGCATCCCTTATATGGTCATTGGCGGCCAGGCCGTATTGGTTCACGGTGAGCCACGGCTGACGCGTGATATCGACATCACGCTTGGCGCGGGACCGGACCAAGCCGGAGAGGTGCTGGACATGGTCAGAAGCTGGGGCTGGCGCGTCCTCGTTGACCGTCCGGTGGACTTTATTCAGAGGACCATGGTGCTGCCCTGCCTGGAACCGGAGAGCGGGTTCCGTGTCGAGTTTATATTCTCGTTTACCCGCTACGAGCGAGAAGCTCTCCAGCGGACGCTTAGAATTAACTTTAACGGAACTGACGTATGCTTTGCGTCAGCAGAGGATTTGATCATCCACAAGATCTTTGCCGGCCGGCCGCGAGACATCGAGGATGTCCGAGGCATTCTGCTTAAGAATAAGAACCTCGACCTGACCTACCTTCGTCATTGGCTCAAAGAGTTCGATCGCAGCATGGGAGAAGCCTTCTCTAATAGATTCGAAGAGCTCTACAAAAGCGTTGGAAACAGCCGGTAATGACGACCTTGTTGATTAAAGGTGGTCGGGTGCTCTCGCCCGAAGACTCGCTTGACGGGTGTTTCGACCTCCTGGTGGAAGACGGAACAATCCGTCACATTGCGCCTGGGCTTACGACGCGCGCCGACGAGACCCTTGATGCCAGCGGCCAGGTGGTCGTACCCGGCCTTGTGGACATACACGCTCACTTGCGTGAACCAGGTGCGGAAGCCTCAGAAACGCTCAAGACCGGCCTCGCGGCGGCGGTGGCCGGCGGGTTCACCGCCGTTTGTCCCATGCCCAACACGCAGCCGGTCAACGATTGCCCTGACGCCACGCGCGCCATGATTGCGGGCGCTCAGAAGCTGGGCCTGGCCCGGGTGTTCCCGATCGCCGCGGTGTCCCTCGGCAGTGCAGGAGAGTCGCTCACGGACTTGCCAGCCCTCGTCGGGGCAGGCGCTGTGGCCTTCTCGGACGACGGACGCCCGGTGAAGACTG
>DATJKY010000604.1:0-5857 GCA_035490955.1 Terriglobia bacterium
CCGAAAAGCGGCGACCCGATGTTGCCGATGATCGGACCGGGGTTGTTTCGATTCAGGACATTGCGAATTGCCATCGAGATGTTCAGCGTGTAGCGACGGCCGGACGAGGTAGCGCCGCCTCGCGGTGCGCCGAGGTTGAAGGGACCGCTTTCGACACGCCTCCCGTAACCCCCCGAGGGCGCCCCGCCGCTCGAGCCCTCCGCTCGCCCAAAGGCGAAGATCTTCGACACACGAAGGTTGAACAGAACGATGCCGGGTCCTCGACCATAGTTGCGTGGAAGGGTCGTCTCGCCCGGCGACGGATTGGGATCAAGCAAGCCGTACTCCGTGGGAATGACCCCGGGCTTGTTCGCATCCGTAGTCAGTCCGGGCCGGGCGTTGAACAGCGTGGTGCCGTAGGGGTCCTGGCCCGTGATGATGTTAAAGGGCGGCCCCGAGTTGACAATCAGGAACGGGCTGAGACTAAAACCCCAGCGCGCAGTGATGGATCCGCCGAAGTTCACTCGATTCCGAATGTCGGTGGCCGCCGGACCGTACTCTCCCGTCATGCTGTAAGGAACCGCCGGGAAGGTCCCGATACCATCGGTGTTGCTGTTCGCATGGTTGTAAAGATAGGAGCCGAACAAGGAGATGTTTTTGGTGGCTTGGGAGCTGACGTTCACGATCAGTTGCGTTTGATTGTAGAGACCGGCCGATTCCATAAGGAACACGGGATTCGGGTTGCCGAAGGGAAATACGCCGCTCCCGGGAACCTGGGGGTCGTAAGTACCGGGCAACGGGGCGTTGATGTCCTGAGAGCGGAACTGGTGGAGACCATGAGTATCCGCGAACGTCACGGCCACGGTCGTATGCGCCGGCAGTTGCCGCTCGAAGGCCACCGCGGACTGCATGAAATAGGGCGCTCGCATGGTCGGGCTCACCTCTTCGATCACCTGTTGCCCCGCAAAGGTGCTGACTACGGCCGGGGGAGGAATCGACGGGAAGAAGTCCGGATTGATAACGACGTGCTGCTGCTGCACGACGCCGTTGTAGCGCTGGGCGGTCAACGTATTGGTAAGGGGAAACCGGAGGTAGAAGACGCCGAACCCAGCGCGAATCACATTCTTGGGTCCGGACGTCCCGGACCCGGGCGCCCAGGCAAGACCAAGTCGCGGCCCGACTGCGCCCCAACCGCTGAGGTTGGTTTGGGTTTCGTAGCGCAAGCCGTAGCTGAGGGTCAGGTTGGAGCGGGCGACCCAATCGTCACCGAAGAAGACGCCCACGTCCCATTGGTTCACCGATAGCGCCGGCGCTCCCGTAGTGAGGCTGAATTGCGATGCCCCGCCTCCCAGGGAGCGAATTTCGGCGGGCGTCAAGCCCATTTGCTGAAAGAGCAGAGTCCGCTGGTAGCTCTCAATGGAGGTGATGTTGACGAGAACCGGCTGCCCCCCAGGACCGAGCACCGGCAGGTTGTCCGGCCCTAACTCGGGCGCGAGAACGCCGGAAAAGACGAACGTACCTCCAAAGTTTGTCGGCGACGTGTCATTGAGATAGGCCGCGCGCAGCCGCGCACCAAAGTGCCAGGTGTGCCGCCCGCGCAGAACGGTCGTGTAGTTCTGCAGTTCGTAGTCGTTCTCCACACTGAACGACTGGCCCACTTGAGATCCGCCACCAATGAAGGAGTCGAGGACTTGGAGGGTGGGCGGAGGTTCTTCGGCGAGCATCGTCAGACTTACACGATAAAACTGAAATCGGGTCTCATTGACAGCATTGGAGGTAAAGACCTTGGTGTTTGAGAGTTGCACGGTCTGGGTGTCACTATGGTTGTGCGTGCCAGTTGACACGAGATAAAATCCGCCGACGCCTGCATACTGGATATCGGCGGTCGAGAAGCGATAACGCGCCGAAAGCGTGTCGTTCGCACCCAACGGGAGATCGATGCGGGGGCTCAGCGTGAGGCGGCGCTGCGGAATGGGGTATACCTGCGTGTAAGGATCGATGATGTCGAGCGTGGTGGGGTCGAGCACACTTCCATTAATGATGGCGCCGTTGTCAATGGCCGCCCGGTCGACGCCCATAAAGAACGAAGCCCTATGGCCCAAGGGACCGCTCAGGTCGCCTCCGTATTCCTGGAGCAGGAACGGGGCCTTCTCGGCGGCGTAGGGGTTACGCGAGTTCCAGAAGTCATCGCCGTAGTTGTAGTAGCCGCCGCCGTGGTAGCGGCTCGTCCCGGGCTTGGTGAAAACGTCAATGCGGCCGTAGCCGAGCTTATCGTATTCGGAGGAGAACGGGTTCTGGTTGATGCGGATCTCGCGGATCTCGTTTTTGGACGGCAGTTCACCACCGCTGAATCCGTCAATGTAGACCGCGCCCCCATTTGGGCCGGCGGAAGGTCCGGCGAGCGCTTGAAGGTCATTGGCTAAGTCTGTCGGGTCATCAGGAAGGGCATTCAAGCTCTCTCCGCGGAGCACGAGCGCGCTGGCGTTTCCCGCCGAAGCCGTACTGACGGTGGGTCCCACATTCCCCTGTACGGCCACTTGTTGCGTGGCCATCACAACCTTCAGCTGCAAATTCAGTGTTTCCACACCGGATTTCAAAGAAGCCTTCATAGGCTCAGGGAGTACGAGGCTTGGCGCAGAAGCTTGAACCGTATACTCCCCCGGCTCGAGTCCGGAGAACGCATACGTCCCATCGCTCTTGGTTGTCGTCGCCTGGGTCGAGCCCGATGGCCCAGTGAGGGTAATCGTTGCACCCGGAACGAGGGCGCCGCTTGGGTCGGTCACCACCCCGTGCAACGCCGCCGTCTGGGCGAAGAGAGAAGGGCCAATGATGAGAACGGATAGCAACGAACAGATGAGCCTAACGGTGCCGATTGGTAAACGAACGAACAGGTCTGGTCGCGGATGTCTGCTCCTGTGAAGCGCCGCCATGGCCTTTCCCTTCCGTAGTCTCGTTAGCCTTGAAGTTAAGGATCGTCCGACGCGTCTTGCTCACAGTGCCCGCGCTTCAGTGGCTTGGTAAACGCTAGACGTCGACACATACTGTCTCAGAATACTGCGTCAACCTGAAGATTATCTGAATGGGCACTGGCCCACCGTGCTGGCTGCAGCTCCACCTAGTTCATAGTACACCTTAAATCGCCTGTGAATTGAACCGCCCGAGCAACGTCGGACAATTGCAGACTCGACCGCAATCATTTTGGTGCTCCTCTTGCCGAGTTCGTCTAGGCGGCTCCCTGACGCCAGCTGCCAGTCCCTAACAGTCCTGAGAAGAATCCAAATCCCGAATCCCGAATCCCGGACACGTATGGGGGATCGGGATGACAATCGCCGGAGCCTCTTTCACCAGTTAGTTCAGTAGGCTGAAATGGCGCTAGGGTCTGTGATTTCGCTTTACCTGTTTTGCAATACATCCGGGAAGCGCTACAATCGAGGTGTGCGCGGGAGTGTAAGCCCACTGCGCAGGAGGCACTGCATTAATGCCAACTGAGAAGTCTCGCAAGCCAGGCGACCCCCGGCCATCCACTCTCGATGTCTTCGTATTCAACCCCGATGAGCCGTGGCTTGCCTGTAAGGATTGGGCTTCAGGAGAACTGTGCCGCAGGGCCGGCTTCGCAGGCGGGATCGGGCCAGCGTTGATTGGCCTGATTCTTCGCAAGCTGAAGCATTCAGAATCACGGTTGATCTAAATATGCGCAGGGCTTACCTCGACTACAATGCCACTACGCCGCTGGCGCCTGAGGTGTTTGAGGCGATGAAGCCTTATTGGCTAGACGACTATGGCAACGCTTCTTCCGTACACTGGTACGGCCAGCGGGCCAAGTCGGCGGTGGAACAGGCGCGAGAGCAAGTGGCGCGGTTGATCGGTGCGCAGCCGGCGGAAGTTGTGTTCACCGGGGGCGGGACCGAATCGGACAACGCGGCGATTTTTGGTGTTGTCGGAGCGGCCACGTCCGCGGCCAAGCATGTGGTTGCGACCACCATCGAGCACCATGCCGTGCTGTTCACGGCCAGGGCGCTCGAACAGCGCGGCGTAGGAGTCACTTACGTGCGTGTAGGCTCGAGCGGTGTTGTCGACCCCTTTGACGTAGCACGGGCTGTGAGGCCGGACACTGTGTTGATTTCCGTCATGCACGCCAACAATGAGTTGGGGACCACCCAGCCGCTTGAAGAGATCGGCGGCATCGCTCGCGAGCACGACGTGTACTTCCACACCGACGCGGTGCAGACGGTCGGCAAGACCCCCATTGATGTGGAAAAGCTCGGCGTTGACCTGCTCTCACTCTCGGCGCACAAATTCTATGGCCCCAAGGGTGTCGGCGCGTTGTACATCCGCCCGGGTACGCCTTTCCGCTCGCTGCTGTATGGCGGCCATCACGAGCGTGACCGGCGCGCGGGAACGGAGAACGTCCCGGGGATCGTCGGACTGGGCAGGGCTGCGGAGCTCGCCGGCGAGCACCTACAAGCCGATGCACTCAGGGTGGCAACACTGCGCGACCGCTTCGAGGAGGGTGTCCTTTCGAGCGTGCCGCTGGTCAGCATTAACGGCGATTTTCACCGGCGCGTGCCCGGAACAACCAACATCAGCTTCCGCGGCATCGAGGGTGAAGGGTTCGTCATCGCCCTGGACTTGGGAGGCGTGGCTTGCTCCACCGGGGCGGCGTGTTCGTCGGGGTCAGTCGAGCCCTCGCACGTGCTCGCCGCCATTGGAAAGACAAACGAGCAGGCGAGGTCCAGCATCCGATTCAGTTTCGGTCGTTACAGCACGCCGGAGGACGTTGACTTCGTCCTGGGGATACTGCCCGGCATCGCAGCGCGATGTCGCGCGATGACACCGAGCTGGAAGGAAGCCGTCAGGAAGGAAGCTGTCAGGAAGCAAGCTTTCAGCCGTCAGCTATCAGCCGTCAGCGAACCTGTCTAAGAAGGTGTGAAAAGATCGCGGCTTTGCCGCCTGCTGTGCGGAAAGGCTCAGCCTTTTCGGGCCCAGTGGCCAAAAAGAGAAAAACAATAAAGTCTTTAGGTTCGGTTGCTTCCCGGAAAGCCGGAGGCTTTCCGCACAACGAGCGGCAAAGCGGCGCCACCCATCGCTGGCGGTCAGGCCGCGATTTTTTCAGACCTTCTGACGGCTCATGAAAGAAATGACGATTGCAGTTGCGATGAGTGGCGGTGTGGATAGTTCGACTGCTGCTGCCATTCTCGCGGGGAACAACTCGACTTTTTCCACGGGTAGCGCTCCGGACGTGGTCGGCCTGACGATGCAACTCTGGAACCAGCGCCGCCTGCCGGGCCTGGTCGGCCAGGAGGAGGGCGTTGGTAGGCCCGGTGAGGCCAGCGGCCGATGCTGTTCCCTCAACGACGTCTACGACGCCCGGCGTGTGGCCAGTTTTCTTGGCATGCCCTATTTCGTCGTCAACTTCGAACAGCGCTTCGAGGCGAGCGTGGTGCGACCGTTTGTGGAGCGATACCTTGCCGGCGAGACGCCAATTCCGTGCAGCCTATGCAATACCGAAGTCAAGTTCGGCCACTTCATAGACACCGCCCGGCAGATCGGCGCCGAGCGCGTGGCCACCGGTCACTACGCGCGCATTTCTTGCGAGCCCGACACAGGACGCTATCGCCTGTTGGCTGGCGTTGATCGCTCTAAGGACCAGTCTTATTTCCTCTTCGGTCTGACGCAGGAGCAGCTTTCACGCAGCATCTTCCCCCTTGGAGGACTGACCAAGCAGCAGGTTCGCTCTATCGCTCGCGAGAAGAAACTGCCCGTGGCGGAGAAGCCGGAGAGCCAGGAAATCTGCTTTGTGCCCGGCAAGAGCTACCACGACTTCATTGAAGCCTATCTAGCCGAGCAGGGCGCGAAGCCCCCGAACCCGGTGGGCGAG
>DATJKY010000605.1:0-7075 GCA_035490955.1 Terriglobia bacterium
TAACGCTTCTTATTTGCACGCAGCCGTTGGAGTAAGTGCGGAAGCTTGCGGAACTGCGCCAGGAGCACCGCCGCCTGCAGCTCGGTAAAGCGAAAATCAAGGCCGAAAAACGGACGCTCCCCAATCTCGACCCCGGTGCGCAGCGGAGAGTGACCCTGATCGTGGAAGGCGAATGCGCGCCGGTAGACCTCCTCGTCATCGGTCACGACCATGCCGCCATCACCGGAGGTGATCGTCTTATAGACGTTGAAGCTGTAAGTGCCTGCTCTTCCCACGGAGCCGACCGTCCGTCCCTTGTAGGTTGCACCAAAGGCTTGGGCGCAGTCTTCAAGAATCGGGATGCCATGCTCTTCACCAATCTGCTTGAGCTCATCCAAGCGGGCGGGATTCCCCATCATATGAACCGCCATGATCGCCTTGGTCTGCGGGGTGATTTTCCGCTTCACATCCTCGGGATCTAGATTGAAGGTTTCATCGATTTCAGCCAGAACCGGAACAGCCTTCGCGTGGACGATGGAAGAGATACTGGCGATAAAAGTGAATCCTGGAACGATGACCTCGTCTCCGGGACCGATCCCGAGACCAACGAGTGCCGCTAATAAGGCGGATGTTCCGGAATTGACCGCCACGGCATATCGGACTCCGGCGTAACTCGCGATCTCCTGCTCGCACTGGTAGACCTTGCCCTTGAACCTGGGGTCCGCATCGACGCCGACCGACACCCCATATCGAAAGAGGTAGCCGCCTCGCAGGACTTCCAAGACTTCCTGAATCTCTTCTTCTCCGACCAACTCCATTCCGGGGCCTGGCATTTGAGCAATCTCCTTTTCAAGGTTTGTTAGAACTTTGGGTACCGCGGGACAGGACAAAGATCTCTTTCGCGCGGAGACTCATCGGAGCGGGATTCTACCACATCCGGTATTCGGTCAAGCTCACAGATTGCCATGCCACCATGTGGGGCTACCCAGATGTCGAGGCTCGGACGCTAACGCGAAAGAAGATTAGAAATCGTTTCATTAAACCACGCTATATCAAGGAAAATCTACTTGACAGCATGGGAGTTTTGGGAGTCAAATTCGTTCAGCGAATGCATTGACCCGCCTTCCGGTAGGAAGCGCGAGTCCTGACCGTGGGGTGTTGGGGAGGACGCGCGAAATCGAGACTTACAGCTCGATGTTCCGTGGGAAGGAGACCTACGATGCGAAAGAGTTCAATTGTGGCTCCACGGTGTGGAGGTTTGTTTATTTTGGGACTGGCGTTGGTGTTGGTTGGCTCAATGGCCCGCGCCAGTATCACGGGCAGCATCTCGGGAACGGTGACAGACCCGACGGGTGCCGTCGTTCCCGGAGCCTCCGTATTTGCTATCAATACGCAAACCGGCGCCCAGAATTCGACCGAAACCAACGCGCAGGGCTTCTATTCCTTTCCGTCCCTGCCTGCGAGCCGTTACGAAGTGAAGATTACAGCCAGCGGGTTCCAGGAGTACCGCGAGACAGGCCTTGTGTTGGATGTGAACAACGCCTTACGAGTTGATGCCACGTTGAAGGTGGGCACAACGACGCAGGAAGTGGACGTTACTGCCGCCGCCGTACAGGTGGAAACTGCCAACACTCAAATGGGCCAGGTGATTGGGGGCACCAAGATGACCTCACTTCCACTCAACGGCCGCAGCTACACCGACTTGCTGGCTCTGCAGCCCGGCGTGGCTCCGGCAACGAGTGGGGAGGGTGGCGGCATAGCCGTTTCAGGGAACCTCAACCCCGGCGGGGTTTCCATCAGTGGGCAGCGCGAAGCCGCCAACGGGTTCATGGTCAACGGGGGCAGCGCTCAAGAAAAGTTGTATATGGACGCTGCCGTCATTCCTAATCTCGATTCGATTGCGGAATTTCGCATTTTGACCAACAATGCCGACGCCGAATATGGCTTTTACGCCGGAGGGATGATCAACGTGCTCACCAAATCGGGCACGAACCAGTTCCATGGAAGCGCCTTCGAGTTTCTGCGCAATCCCCATCTCGACGCGCGAAACTTTTTCTCCCCGGAACGCGGCACGCTGCATCAGAACCAGTTCGGAGGCACGGGGGGTGGGCCCATCCGGCGCGACAAGCTATTCTTCTTCGCCGATTATCAAGGCACGCGGCTGGTGCAGGGCGTCGACAGTGGCTTGATTGCGGTTCCCTCGGCGGCGGACCGAACCGGCAACCTTTCGGATGTCGCGAGCTCCCTGACGGGAACGGTAATGGGGAGCGGGTGGGCGAGCACCCTGCAGCATGAGCTGGGCTACCCCGTCACGGCAGCTGAGCCGTATTACACGCCCGGGTGTACCACTAACTCGCAATGCGTGTTTCCCAATGCCGTGATCCCTCAGTCTGCTTTCTCCGTGCCCTCGCAAAATCTCTTGAAGTACATACCGCTTCCCAACGTGGGTGCGTACTTTTCAACCTCGGCCTATGAGGGAACGCTAAGCGACAACAAAGGCAGCGGGCGGCTCGATGCCAACACGCGCATTGGCATGATTTCGGGTTACTATTTTATTGACAATTACGTCCAGCTCAATCCCTACGCAGTAGCCAGCCTTCCGGGATTCGCGGCAAGTAACAACGGCGAGGCGGAGCAGTTTAACCTGGGTATCACAAAATCACATGGGCCGAGTTCAGTGAACGAGCTCCGGTTGATATACATGCGCAATGTCGCGTTTCAAAATGCTCCCGGAGGCGGGCTAGGAGTTTCACTAGCTTCCCAGGGCTTTTCGGGGATCTTTCCGATGGCACCTAATTTCCAGGGCGTTCAAACCGTTGGTTTCAACAACTACAGCATCGGTGCCTCGAGTAGCTTCCTTCAACTCTACGACAACACTTACCAGGTCCTGGACAATTTTTCCAAAGTAGTTGGCACGCACACACTGAAATTCGGCGGGTCTTTCAGTTACGACCAAGTCACTTATAAATTCCACTATGCCCTCAACGGAAATTTCCAATTTACCGGAACAGAAACGGGCTTTGATTTTGCCGATTTCCTGATTGGGGCACCTAACCAATACCAACAAGGCCTCCAATTGCCCTTGTATAGTCGGGGGCGCTCCTACGCCGTGTACGGTCAGGATAGCTGGCGGGTGAACCAGAATCTAACCCTGAATTATGGATTGCGCTGGGAAGTCAGCACTCCCTGGTGGGAAACCCACAACCAAGTGGAGTCGCTCTTGTATGGCTGTCAGTCGAGGGTTTTTCCGGGGGCTCCTACGGGGTGGTGTTTCCCGGGCGATCCCGGGGTCCCGTCTACTCTGGCTCCGACGCGCTACAACAATTTTGCCCCGCGCGTAGGTCTCGCCTATTCTCCCAGTGCTCAGGGAGGCTTCCTAGGTAAAGTGCTGGGCGGGCCCGGCAAATCGAGTATCCGTGCCGCGTGGGGTATGTATTATTCATCTTTTGAGAATCGCGCCCTCACCCAGGAAACAGGAGACGCTCCGTACGGATTTTTTTGGTCCAGTCCCGCTGCTCCGCAGTTTGCCACTCCCTTCGTGAACCGTGGCAGCGGATACGATAACGGGCAGCGATTCCCGGTTCCGGTACCTCCGCTCAATGTGAGCCCTAGCAACCCGGACAACTCCATCAACTGGGCCCAGTTCGAGCCCATCACCAGTTCGCCGGCCTTCTTTCACACGAACCGTGTTCCCTACGCCGAGCATTATAACTTCACCTTCGAGCGGCAATTCGGAACGGCAACCGTTCTCTCTCTCAGTTACGTGGGAACGCAAGGCCACCGGCTTCTTGCGACTGTCGAGGCCAACACGGGTAATCCTGCTCTATGCCTGAGCGTGAGCCAACCCAGCCAAACGACCGATGGAGTTACGTGCGGTCCCTATGGTGAGAATGGGATCTACCATCCCACCACGGGAGGAGTGATCAACACCACCCGGTATCCTTACAACGCGGCTTTCGGCAGCAACGGCTACATGGCGACCATGGCCAACTCCAATTACAACGCCTTCGAGGCGACCCTACGCCGCTCCCAAGGCCGTTTGGAATTCCTCCTTGGCTACACCTGGAGCAAGTCGATCGACAACGCGTCGGGCAATGGACTGGGCCAGGGTGATAACATCAATCCCCTCAATCCTGTCATTACGAAGGCGTTGTCCGCGTTCAATGTTCCGCAAAATTTCGTGATCAGTTACAGTTATCGGATACCTTTTGACAAGCTCGGAGGCCCCCGGCGGTTGACCGATGGCTGGACCATTAACGGAATCACGCGCTTCGCCACTGGGTTTCCCGTTTATGTATATGAGAATGATGATAACTCGCTTCTGGGCACGTTTGGCACTGGGCAAGGCAATAGCATCGATGAGCCGAACCGGCTTCCCGGCAGTTTGAATATTACCGATCCAAGGAAGGCCAACCTGGCTGCCGGTACGAATCCTTACTTCAACACCAACCTGTTCACTAAAGAAGCTATCGGACAGCTCGGAAACTCGAGCCGTCGTTTCTTCAATAGTCCGGGTTGGAACAACTGGGACATTGCCTTGGAAAAGAACCTGGCGGTGACGGAATCGAAATCCTTTCAATTCCGGGCGGAGCTCTTCAACGCTTGGAATCACGCCCAATTTCAGAGTCCGAGCGGGAACATTCTCAGCTCAACTTTTGGCTTTGTGACTGCTGCGAACCCAGCGCGAATTGGGCAGCTTGGTATAAAGTTTCTGTTTTAGTGAATTGCTGCGGAACCGCACGTAGGGGCGACCCTTGTGGTCGCCCAGTTCTGCCCTGAGCCAGCGGGTAGCGCGGAGTTGCCTCCAAAATTTTGCGGTTCTGCCTTGCCCCCCCTCACCCGTCCCGACAGGTCGGGACACCCTCTCCCCCAAGGGGGCCCAAGGGGGCGAGGGCAGACTTTTCATGGTTTGTGGTTGCCGCCGGGCGGGATGAAAAGAACCCTCACGCGGCTCTCTCGCTTCGCGGGATGGTCCCTCTCGCCAAGGGAGAGGGCAAAAGTTTAGAAACCCAGCCCTCTCCCTGGGGAGAGGGTGCCCGAGGTACGAGGGCGGGTGAGGGGTCATCTTCATGGATAATGGCGAGCTGGATAATTATGGACTCTTCCCTCGAGAGAAGCCGCAGAGTTTGCAGAAGCGGGAAACCCTACGCTACCTTTCTCGCTCTTCTTTTCACTACTGCTCTTCCGCCGCTTTGGGGCCAGGAGGTGACGGTTTACGTCTCATCGAAGGCGGGCGACCGACTAAGTGCGAAGACCCCGCTGCGCTTCGAGGCAGCCGCCGCCAAAGTTCCCGACTTCCAGATCGACGATAGTGTGAAATATCAGACGATCGTCGGTTTCGGCGCCTCGTTCCTGGAAGCGGGGCTAGTGGTTTTGAACACGCTCCCGCCCGCCGAACAGGAAGCGGTGTTGCGCGCGCTCTTTGACCCCAAGACCGGTGCGGGCTTCTCGGCCATGAAGACGACGATTGCGGGCACCGATTTCATGTCGGCAGGACCGTGGTACACCTACGACGACACACCCGACGACGTGGAACTGAAGCACTTCTCCATTGCCCGCGACTTGGGGCCGAACGGCTCACTGACCTTCATCAAGCGCGCGAGGAAGTACGGCGCGTTTGTGCTGCAGTCGCCGATGGACTATCCCCCCGACTGGATGCTTTATGACGTCAATACCCGCCAGGACGTGAACCCGAACTACTACGACGTCCTGGCGCACTACTACCTGAAGTACCTGGAGGAATATCAGAAGCACGGCGTCTTCATCGACTACTTGAGCCTGTTCAATGAGCCAGATGTTTACACCAAGGTTCCCTACAAAGAAATCGCCGACTTGCTGAAGAACCACGTAGGGCCCCTGCTGGAAAAGTCCGGTCTCAAAACAAAGATCATGTTAAGTGAAGCGCCACGACGGGGAGTCGCCTATGAGAACTACCCCAAAGTATTGAATGATCCCGAAGCGCGCAGGTATGTGGCAGCCCTGCCTTACCACGGATACGACATGCAGGATTTCGACAAGATCGCGGCGCTCCACGGGCTGTTTCCTGATTTGCCGCTCTGGCAGACCGAGGTCTGCTGGTGCTACATCTGCGGCGCCCCCAACAGTATTCCTTTGCCGCGTTACGACTGGGAGGATGGAGACCATTGGGGACATCAGATCTTCGGTGATCTGGGAGCTTCCGCGTCAGCCTGGATTTACTGGAACATGATCCTGGACGAAAAGGGCGGACCGTGGATGGTATCGCCGATTCACAAGGACCCGGACCCCAACGTCCAACATCCGCTAGTGGTCATCGATCGAAGCGCCAAAAAAGTTACCTATACAGCGGCCTTCTATTACTTGGCACACTTCAGCAGGTTCGTGCGCCCTGGCGATGTGCGGGTCAAGACGACCGGCTCAATAGAAGGGGTTCAATGTCTCGCTTTTCAGTCGCCCGGAGGAGGCCTGGTTGCTGAGCTCCTGAACAGCCGGGGAAACGACGCGCCAGTCACTGTGGAATCGCGAGCGCGCGGCCTTACGGTAACCCTGCCTGCGCTATCGATCACGACGCTTGTGTGGCACCCGCTGTAGTTGGCATTAGGCCTAGGGTCCGGAAATGTGAATTTTGGTGTTGCTTTCACATCCGACATCGTAGGAGCGAGTCGCTGCGGCAAACTGGTCGTCCACGGCAGGTACAAGGCCCATAGGCTAGGTTAGCTACGTCGTTCCATAGATTCGGCAACGTATTCCCGACCCCCTCACCCAGCCCGCGCCGGCTGGCGAAAGTGCCGGCTGCGGACCACCCTCTCCCGCGCAGGGAGAGAGTTAGGCTATGGGAATTCTGGTCACAACCCTCTCCCCTGGCGGGCCTGGCGGGAGAGGGGGCTGGACGCCAACGAGGAAAGACTTTCGATGAGCTTCATTCGACCCTGGAGGTTGCTGCTAGCCGAAGCAGTACTACTTCTGCTTAGCACCTCTGCTGTGCGGTCAGCCCCGACCGAGGGGAAGCGGAGTGTGCCGGATCGCATTCCTCCCAAGCGATCCTCGCAAATCCAGGATGGCCTGGGAGGCGTGAATACCAGCTTGCCACGTGAGCCCTATATTCCCTGGAGCCGGT
>DATJKY010000606.1:0-6279 GCA_035490955.1 Terriglobia bacterium
GCACGAAACGTGCGATACCGCAGGGATCATCGGCCCTGCGGTGGCATGGGTTGCGGCTGTCCAAGTTGCCGAGGCGCTCAAGGTCCTTGTCGGCCGCCCCGAAGACCTGCATGGTTCGCTGTTGGCTTACGACGTTTGGAACAACCGATTTCAGCAAGTGAAGCCCAAGATGGATCCGGGTTGCCGCGCCTGTGGGGCCCGCGACTTTGTTCATCTTGAAGGCGGGGGTCCGGCTTACGTCAGCTTGTGCGGACGGAACTCGGTACAGATTCATCAGCGCGAGCCCCGCAAACTTGACCTTGCAGCGCTCCAAGCTCGCCTCGCCCAATTCGGCTCTGTGAAAGCGAACGATTATCTGCTTAAGTGTATCCTCGAGCCGTATGAGCTGACCGTTTTCCCCGACGGCAGGGCTATAGTCAAAGGAACTCAGGATCCGGCTGTCGCGCGCGGGGTCTATGCCAAATACATCGGGTCTTAAGGATTTTGGATTCGTTGTCTGCGCCACCTGCGTTCTCAGGGGCCGCTTACCAGCACGGATGTGGAAAACTATGCATGGGCAGCTCCTATGCGGTTCTCCAGTACGATGGCTACGACAATCGCTGATCCTACTCTCCACGAATTAGTGGCCACGATCAACTCGCCGCTCTCTCCGCTCTGTTCATTGTATCTCCTACTCCACGAGCGCCCGGAGCCGTCCGAGCGCCTCATCCCACTGCTTCGAGATCTGCTGAAGGTGGTACCGCGCCTCTTTAAGGCGCCGTTGCTCCAATCGCCAAACGCTCTCGCGCCCGCGCCGTGTGCTGCGCACGAGCCCCGCTTTCTCCATCACGCGCAGATGCTTGGTGATCGCTTGGCGGGTGACGTTTAATCCCGCGGTAAGCCTGGTGATGGACATTGGCCCGCCGCCACACAGGCGGGAGACGAGCCGTAAGCGGGTCTCGTCACCCAGCGCGGCAAACAGCGGCGCGGAACCCAGCGACCTTGCCTGGGCTCCCGAGCTATGCCGCCTGAGCAAGATACTCCTCAATCACCTTCACCATCACGCTCCAACCTCCTTCGTTCGCCGAGAACGCCCTCGCCCGCCGCGCCAGCGGGATTTGATCGAAGCCGGACTCGGTGACGGTGAGCATGACGCCGTCTGCCACGTCCTCCAGCGCGAAGACGACGAGCGTCGTCGGCTCGGCGGAGTAATCGACCCCAGGCTCAACGGCGTTGGGATGCCACCGGAAGGAGAACAGCCGTTCGGGTTCCATTTTCTCGATAGTAATGTCGAACCGTAGTCCTTCGTATTGCTTCTGTGCCCTGGCGACCTCGGTATTCACCGTCGTTGGCACGATCACTCCGCGCATCGATGCGCCCGGCTCAAATCGGCCATCGAATTTCATGCCGAACCAGCGTCCGAACTCGGCGGAATCAGCGAGCGCGCGCCACACGCGTTTCCGTGGCGCATGCAGCAGGATTTTCTTCTCTATGCGGTCTGTGTTCATAAGGCAACCTCCTGGTTGCAGATTAACAAGGTCGAAAAATAAATGCAACCATTAAGTTGCGAGATCTGCAGGGCAACAATTTGTGCAAAATGCTTCTAGCCCGGGAACAATGTCGACCATGGACGGATGCTGAGGTTTCTCCAGCACCGGATCAGGGACCTCCGCGGTCTCCACCCGATCCAGAAATGGTTAAAAGGCGGGTCTCGGAAGAAAAGGACGTGGTCATCAAAGACAAAGGTAGGCACGCTACAAGGGGGTCATGCATCCTCCGGGCCTCCCAGCCTGCGCTTCGCCTTTGGGCATCCGAGGTAAGAGCCGTATGATGTAATTCTTCACGTGCGGATCCGTGCGGGGAGGGCAACCCGTGTTAATCGATGGCTGACCGTAATCCCCCGTAGAATGTCTTGAGAATCCCAGAGAATCTCAGGGGCTCCTTGACGAGCCGCGGGGCCCTCCTTATACTGCTTTCAGGGAATGAGAACCGAGAGAAGATTGACAGGAGTATCGGTTGGTGTCCTCCTAGCATGGCTTTTTGCAGCTCCGGTTGCGGCGCAGAATCCAACCGCCGCCAACACAGGCACGAGCGGTCAGGAGCCCGTCGGCACTAAGGAGCCTCTCCGAGTTCGCGTTAACTTGGTGAACGTTCTGTTCACGGTGACCGACAAAAAGAATCGTATGGTTCTTGACCTTACGAAGGACGACTTCCACGTCCTCGAGGATAACAACCCGCAGAACATCCGGTTCTTCAGCCGGGAAACCAACTTGCCCTTGCGCATCGGCGTGCTGATTGACACGAGCAACAGTATCCGCGAACGCCTGCACTTCGAACAGGAAGCGGCCATCGATTTCCTCCAGGAAACACTGCGCCCAGGGAAGGATTCGGCCTTCGTTGTGGCTTTTGATGTGGAGCCCCAGCTTCTGCAGGATTATACGGATGAAGTCGACAAGCTTGCACAAGCCACCCGCAACCTCCAGGCCGGCGGTGGCACGGCCCTTTATGACGCGATCTTTTTCGCTTGCAAGCAGAAGCTGTTGTTCTTTCCACCCCCTGAGCCCTACCTGCGGCGGGTTCTCATCATCATTAGCGACGGCCTGGACAACCAGAGCGAGCACTCGCGCGAAGAAGCCATCGCCATGGCACAGCGTGCCGAGGTCACGATCTTCGCCATTAGTACGAACCGCAGCGGCCTCACAGAGCGGGGCGACAAAGTCCTGAGGCGTATGGCTGAGGAAACCGGTGGGCGCGCTTTCTTTCCCTTCGAGGCTCGCGACTTGGAGGCGAATTTTCAGGAGATCTCCCGCGAGCTGCGTAGCCAGTACAGCCTCGGCTATGTCTCGACTAACGATAAAATGGACGGTACCTTTCGCACCATCAGCGTTGAACCTTTGGAAAAGAACCTCAGAGTGCGAGCCAAGAACGGATACTTCGCGCCCAATCCGTAGTCGGTACACGCTTGCTTGAAGTAGGATAAGACAGTAGACGGACACGGTTACGATGGCTGACACCGAGATTCCCGGCATCACGAATTCGTCGCGCGGTCTTCCAGCTCCTTCGGGGATTGCCACCCGCAGAATTTTTGGACAACTTGCTTTCCTCACTTTGTTGCTGATGGCAGCGGGAGTGGGGTCACTGGTGGGCTTGGTGTTTGTTTACTCTGCCAATCTTCCCCAGGTACGCGCACTGCTGGACTACCGGCCGGACGTCATGACCGAGATCTACGCCGATGACGGGACGGTGATCGGCCGCTTCGCGCTGGAAAGGCGCGTGCTGGTCACTTACGATCAGGTCCCGGCGGTGTTGAAGGACGCTGTGCTCTCCATTGAGGACCGCCATTTCGAGGACCACATCGGGGTGGACGTCATCCGTATCCTGCGCGCCGGCCTCACCGACGTTCTGGAGTGGCGCAAGGCTCAGGGAGCCAGCACCCTCACCATGCAGCTCAGCCGCATACTGTTCCTGACGCCCGAGAAGAGCTTCCGGCGGAAATTCCAGGAACTGCTCCTCACCATCCAGATTGAGCGCCAGTTCACCAAACCCCAGATCTTTACCATGTATTGCAATCAGGTAGGCTTGGGCGGGGGCAGCTACGGCTTTGAGGCTGCTTCCGAATACTACTTCGGCAAGCACGTCGGCGAGCTGACATTGCCCGAGGCTGCGCTCCTCGCCGGGTTGCCCAAGACCCCTACAGCCTTTTCTCCTGTCCTCCACCCCGAACGCGCCCTGCAACGCCGCAACCAGGTTCTACTGGCCATGCTGGAGAACGGCAAAATCACCCCGAAGCGGTACCAGGAAGCGAAGTTGGCACCGTTGGGCCTCCACGTGCAAAAGTGGAATAACGACATTGCGCCTTACTTCGTCGAAGAGGTGCGCGAGTTCCTTGAGAAGAAATATGGGGCCGAGGCGGTTAACGAGAATGGCCTGCGTGTCTATACCACCCTCAACTTGGTCTCACAACGGCTTGCTGTCACTGCGCTTCGCCAAGGCCTCCGCGATGACGACAAAGGGCGTGGCTGGCGGGGTCCAGAAGAAAACATATTGAAGAGCCTGTCCTCTCCGTCCGGCGATCCTGCGACGACCCTCGATGCCTATACCAACAACGATTGGAAAAAGCCCCTGGAGCCCGAGGGTCTGGTGCATGGCCTGGTCATGGAGGTGAAGCCGGACTATGCTCTGGTTCGATTTGGCAAGCTCACTGCCCGCGTAACACCCAAGGATTTTGCCTGGACGCGGAAAATCTCTCCCCAAGACCTGTTCTCCCCTGGCGATCTCGACCTGTTCCTAGTCAAGGAGGTCAAAGGGCGAACCCTGCATGCGATTCTTGACCAGCATCCTGATGTGGAGGGGGCGCTGGTGGCCATCGAGAACAAGACCGGCGCCATTAAAGCCATGGTGGGTGGGTACGACTTCAACGAGAGCAAGTTTAATCGCGTCACCCAGGCGGAACGACAGGTAGGCTCATCGTTCAAAGTCTATGTTTACACGCAAGTCTTCATGGACGGTGAGAACCCCTTCGACACGGTAGTTGACGAGCCGATAAGTTATCCGACTTCTTCCGGCGTTTGGGCGCCGCACAACTACGACGACAAGTTTGAAGGGCGCATCACTCTGCTCCACGCTCTGGCGGAATCGCGTAACGTTCCCGCCGTCCGCCTGTTGGCCCGTGTGGGGGTCGACAGGGTGATCAAGTTGTGCCGCAAGTTTGGCATCACTTCGCGGCTGGCGCCTAATCTGCCTCTGGCCCTGGGTGCCTCAGATCTGACACTGATGGAACACACCTCGGCCTTCACCACGTTTATCGATGACGGCTTGCACATTTCACCGCGCCTGATTGACCGGGTGACGGATTACGATGGCCGCGTGATTGACGAGTTCACCCCTCAGATCTCCGACGTGATTCCCGCCCCGATCGCGCGCCTGATGGTCTCCATGTTGCGCGAACCCATCAACTCTGGCACCGCCGTCCGGGCCAGGTCTCTGGCGCAGAAGTATCCTTTGGCCGGGAAAACCGGCACTACCAACGATTTCACCGATGCTTGGTTCCTAGGGTTTTCACCATCTCTGACCTGTGGTGTGTGGGTCGGTTTCGATGACCATCGTTCGCTCGGCGATAAAGAAGAAGGTTCACACGTCGCTTTGCCGATTTGGATGCAGTTCATGGAGGAAACCCTGAAGGACCGTCCGGTGGAGGCCTTCCCTTACTCGCCACTTCTGACGAGTCCCGAACAGGTGAAAGAAATCCTGGCCACCACTGCGCCCGAGAGTCTGCTGGCGCAACGATCTGCGCCAGATTCTCTGGGTGCTCCTGGGACGGAGCTGCGCGCCCGAGGCTCTGCCGGCGCGGAGGTTTTCGAGAAGAGTGGAGCAGAAGCGCGTCCGGCCTCGCCCTCGCCCGCTAGCGCCGAACCCAATGGCGGATCTTCGACAAGGCCCCCTTCCCGTTCTGCCGCGAGTCCCCCTCCTGTACCGAAGCCGACATCGTCGGAGGTACGAACCCCATCGCCTAACTAACTAGCCAAGGGTTTCGCCCTTGATATCCCGGCTGCGCCGGGTATGGGCGTCAGAAGTCAGGAGCCAGAAGCCAGAATGGCTCGCGCGTAGGCACTGAGCAAACGACTGACTTCCTCCAAAGAGTTCATGAGCGTCTCGGTCTGACCATAGCTCAGGTCTTGGGCGAGGATCAGGTAGTAGCGCCTTTCTTCGATGGAACCTTCGGCCATGTTCAGGAACCGGACCTTGTCGACCTTGCTCCGCTTGCGAAAGCCTTCCGCGAGGTTGGCGGGAATGGAAATCACCGCCCGTCGCATCTGGTGAGACAGACCGTAGGTCTCCCGCTTGGGAAAGGCCGCCGCGAATTTATAGATCGCCAGCACCAACTCATGGGCTTTGCGCCAAACCAGCAAGTCGCGAAACGTCTTGGATTATGGCGTCAACAAGGCAGTGGAGAATCTACCTCCGTTGCGCGAGCGAGCCACCGCTATCCTCGACCGCTATCTGGACGCCCAGCAGGACATCTTGGAGACCTTCGTGGATCGGGGCCAACTCCGGCGTCTCAGCCGGCCTACGCAAGCCAAGAAGGGGAGGCGAATCCCCTGACTCAAGCTCGATCACCCTCGCCAACTGGCCCTCATGCAAGCCTTGGTGCGCTTCGCGCCTGGCGGCCGGGGGGACCTTGACCACCCGTGAACTTCACCCTCAAGTCGCCCAGGCCCTGGGCTTGGCGCCGGCCCAGTACAGGCTCACCTCCCTGCGCTACGAGATCTCCAAACTTCGGGCCAAAGGCTTGGTGGAGAA
>DATJKY010000607.1:0-3724 GCA_035490955.1 Terriglobia bacterium
CTCTTCCAGGTGATCCAGATGTAGAAGTCCAGCAGCCCCGGCGTATGGGCCAGCGCTGCAACTACATCGCGCTCAACGGGAATCGGATGCCCGACAAGTTCTCGATAGAATGCGTCGCTGAGGACCACGACGTTGCAGGGAGTTTCTTGAGCGGGCGGCTGCACGGTGTCCTTGCGACTGAACCAGAGTTGCATCTCGTCAAAGAAGTGGAAGCGAGTCCAATCAACAACGAGGTGCTTCTTAAGTTGGTCTTCTGATCCGAAGAAGATCGCGGCGGCGAAGACTCGCTGAAAGGCGCCTTTCATTCGCCGGTACTGCGAGCCGTCCTTGCGCAGCCGGAAGTAATCGAGGAGTTGAGACGGGCTGTCAAAATGAAGGATCGGGCTCTTCTGCTGCAGGGCGAGAGTGGCCAGCCAGATGGGGATCAGGCGGTCCGGACCGTAGGGGCCGGAGGTTTCATAATGCACCTTCCGCTGTAGCGTTTGGGGATACTTTGCCTTTTTGGAGTCTACTCGAGTGGTGCACCCGATTTTGGAGTTTCTGTTCGTCTGACCCAGTCAGCGTAATCCAGTATGGCATTCGTTGGTTCAGCTGCCGAGCTTGGATCAGCCTACGCTCGATCCAATAGTAGACTACGGTAGTGCGGACTCCAAAGTACTGGGCCACCTGTTGCACGGTCAGCTCCTCCGGCCTCCGAAGCGTCGCAGGAGGAATCTGATAGCGCCAACGGATCCACCGCAAAATCCGTGTGGTATACGGCTTACCTTTGGCGCTGGCATGTCCTTCGCGATGGAGCCGGTTCGCGATCTCCGCATCGGGTAAGCCGTGTGCCAGCTCCCGGACTCTGTCGACCAGTGCGGCCGGATACCGCAAGCGATCGGCTATGCTGAGTGGGACTGGTAGCGTGAGGTGGGTGGCGGCCCCGCCCTGCCAGCGGAGGTGAACCAAGAGCTGCTTGGGAGAGGAGGGTTTCTCGACCGTAATATCCTTGAGAAGCAGCCGCAACATCCGCTTGCGGTCCTTGGCCTGCGTGGTCGGGGCATGCCACACCCGCGGTAAATCTTGGGCCAACGCGAGGACTTTCGCCTTCTGCTCGGGGGTGGCCACGCGGGCTTCTTGCCGCCGAAATTCGGCGGTTTGCTTTTTGAGGTCCCCCAATTGAAGCAGGGCATCGTTCCAGCGCCGCTCCAGCGTGCTCGCGACCAGGCGCTGCGAGGGATCGACCTCCAGATAGCGCCGCTCGGCGAGCGCCGCTTCGTACTCGGCGCGTTCGATCCGCATCTGCCACTGACGCAGCAGGGCTTGATCGCGTGACTCCAACTCTGCCAGAGCCGCCAAGGCGAGCTCGAGTTCGGCGGGTTGCAAGGCCTTCAGCACCTCCTCCGCGACGGCGGCATCGAGCAGATCGCAGCGGATGTTCAGGCATTCCTTACTCGTCCCCAGACTTTCCCGGCGTAACCAGTTGCATTGATAGCGGGGATAAATGCCGCCGTTCCCCGTGTAGCGTACCGTCAGCCTCCGGCCACAGTGCCCACACAGCAGCAACCCCTGGAGCAACGCCAAGCCTTCGCGCGCCGGCCCCGCCAGGACCGTCTCCTCACCGTTGGTGCGATTCTTCTCCAAGCGCTCCTGATTGTGAAGGAACTCTTCCCAACTGATGTATCCCTCGTGGTGGTCTTGCAGGCTGACGCGCCAGTCGGGCATCGCCACCGTGTGCTTCCGGTGATGAACCTTACCTTCCGGGCTGATCTCCCGCCGGTACTGATAACGGCCGAAGACGTACCGGCCGGCATAGGAGGGGTTCTTGAGCAGGCCCAGCACCCGGCCGTGGGTCAGGCGGCCCCAGATCAGCTTCCCGTCCCATGCTCCCCCATAGGACCGCTTGGGGAAACGGAGCGCGCTGGCGGCGAAGCGTTGCATCACCGCGAAGGCGCTGCCCGTTTCACGAAACAGCCGAAACACCAGGCTCACCGCGCCCCGCACTTCTTCGTCCGGATCCAGGATGATACGGCTTTCCTCGTCGTAGTAAAAGCCGACCGGAAGGGGGAAACGTAACTCGCCTTTCTTGGCTTTGTGGAGCTTGCCGCCCTGGAGGCGGGCGTGCAAAAAATGCAGTTCGGCCGACGCCATGACGCCCTTTAATCCCAAAAGCAGCCCGTCGTTGAAGTCCGCCGGGTCGTAGCAACCATCCTCGTCGATCACCAGAGTGGACGTCAATGCGCAGAGCTCCAGCAGCCGCTGCCAATCGAGATTCGAGCGCGCCAGGCGCGAGACTTCCAGGGCGAACACCGCGCCCACCTGGCCCATCGAGACATCGGCCACTAAGGTCTTGAAGTCCTCCCGCCGCTTCATCTCCGTTCCCGTCTTGCCCAAATCCTGGTCGAGGGTGCGAATCAGGGATTCGCTCCAGCCCAGTTCCCGCGCCTTCTCGCGCAAGGCGTACTGGCGCTCCGTACTCTCCCGATGGTGGAGAACTTGGCCCGGCGTCGACTGGCGCAGATAAATGTAGGCCGGCTTGCTGCGGTGATGTTCTTGAATCTTCGGATTCATCCCAGGCCTCCGCGGCGGCCGTCAAGCTGCGGTCGTGGTCGAGCCAGCTGGCGAGCATGTTGGCGAGGAGCACGCCGCTCCGTCCCGGATCGATCGGTGCACGGAGGGATGACAGCGCTTCGCTCATGGCGATCTTTTAAAGCTTCTCGCGACGGCGTAGGAGCTCGCGGTTGATCTCGCAGATCTCCTCCAAGATCTGGCGAGCGTGGTGGTAATTGGCCAGGAACTCGCTCGCCTGCGCGTAAGACTCTTGCGGGACGTAGTCCATTTGCGGGCGCCGGCCGGGGTAGCTCACCGACAGGTAGTACTTGGGGCCATGACCGGGGCCGTGGGCGCATTTGCAACCGGGCTTGCCACAGCGTTTGTAGCGTTCGATGAGGGAACCACGGAGGACCGCTTTGAGCGGGGGCAATTGGCGCAGGAGCGCTTGGCGGCGCTTTCGCAAGGCGGCAGTGGTCTGCTTCGATATTTTCATCGGACCACGTCAACAACTGGTCTGACAGTAGCATCAAGCATCTCCTTTGTCAATTCTTTTTTGCAGGCTTTTCCGGGGGAGGAGGGGCGGGACGCGGACAGGCAATCCAATAAGGCGACGAGTTCGAAAAGGCAGTCGGCCGCGAGGCGGTGCGGCGGCAGGGTTAACGAGTCGTACGGGAAGGGATCAGACCAGTCGGTCCACTCGCGCGGAACGCTGAGGGTACCACGCTCCAGCTCGCGGAGAATGAGCGTGTCGACGCCAGCTACGCGCCGTTTCTTGAGAACTTCAAATCGCCGACCACGCAGCGGGTGGAAGGAATGAGATATTTCTGCCCATCCCAAAGGCGAGTGGGGCACAAGTGCAGTCTGCTCTATCCGTCGGGATGCCCAGCTTGCGCACCCCTCCGTCCGGCTTGGGGATTTCCACCCGCTGCACCGGTTGCGGCTCGTAGGTGGTCCCACTCAGCAACGGCTCCCCGATCGCTGGCCAGTGCTCTCTCAGGTATCCCGGAAGTTCGTGAACTGTCATGCCGTCCACGCCGGGACTCCCCTTGTTGGCCTTGACTCGTGTCAGTGCCTGCTTGCAGTTTTCCCGCTCGCAGACTTCTTCCATCAACCGTTCGCCAATAGCCGGGCTTTCGGGCGCACGCTTCGCCGTGAGCGATTCGGTCCCTGCCCTGGAGACCATCGGACCTTC
>DATJKY010000608.1:0-6674 GCA_035490955.1 Terriglobia bacterium
CGCCAGTTTGTTTTCCATGTCGGTTTTCGTGGTCCGTGTTCCCCTCAACTGGTTATTTGTGGCGCAGTGCCGCCATCGGATCCACTTTGGCGGCGCGGCGCGCGGGGATGTAGCATGCGAGCAGTGCGGCGCCGCTTAGCACTGCGGCGACCGCCAAGTAGGTCAATGAGTCGCCTGAAGTTACGCCGTAAAGCCAAGTGGAGATGAGGCGTGAGAGGGCAATCGCGGACGGTACACCAATCGCCAGTCCTGTCATGGTCATTGTGGTTCCCTGTTTCAGCATGGAGCAAAGGACAGCAGTCGGCGAAGCTCCCAGAGCTATGCGGATGCCGATTTCATGGGTGCGTTGGGTGACCGTGTAAGCCAGCAGGCCGTATAGCCCAATTACCGCCAGCACGAGCGCAAGACCGGCAAAGGTGCCGAGCAGCGCCATGTACAGCCTCGGTCGTGCTAAATCTGCCGAAACATACTGCTCCATGCCCTGAATGGCAGTTACAGGTTGAGTGCTGTCCATCTCGGCGACCGCGTGCCGGATGCCAGGCGCCAGTTGGTCGGGCTGCCCCGCGGTGCGGACGACCACGTACGTGATGTAACCCGGCGACTGGACTTGCGCCAGGTACACTGTGGGCCGAGGCTCGGTTGTCAGGCCGTCCTGGCGGATGTCACCTACCACGCCTACGATTCGGGTGGGAGCCGGATTGGACCAGTCACCGATAATGCGATGGTCCAGGGGATCGACGTGAGGTAAGTACTTGCGGACGAACGACCGGCTGACAACCGCTACCCGAGGGCTATTTAACGTATCCTCCTTAGTGAACGGACGGCCTTGTAACAAAGGGATGCCCATGGCTGCGAAGTAACCTCGACTCACAACCGCCACATCGGTTTGCATGTTCTCCGATGCGACCGGGTCGGGCTCACCCACAAAGTGGAATGGGCCTCCGTTGTGCCAGCCGGCGAGTGGGAGGAATTGAATCGTGCCGGCTGCGCGCACACCAGGCAAGACCTCGACCCGGTCCAGGATATGGTCCACGAGATTGGAGCGGTGTTCCCGATCGCCAGTCACTAACATTCGTCCGGTGAGGACGTGATCGGGCTCGAAGCCCAGCTTCACCCGGAGTAGGTAGGAGAAGGTGCGAAGCAGTAAACCAGCACCGACGAGCAGGACCACTGAAAGCGCCACTTCGCCGACAACTAGTGCCGCGCGGAGACGCCGCTGGCCAAGATGCGCGCTCGCAGCACGGTCTTGCTCTTTGAGCGCTCCTAGCAGATCAAATCGTGAGGCTTGCCACGCCGGCATCATGCCGGACAGGATCGCCGTCAACAAAGAGAGCGCCATCGCGAAGGCTAGAACATGGACGTTCAGATAAACGTGCTCAACCTGTCCAGGCGAGACTACAACTCTCCCAAGGACAAATAGCAGGCGGCTTGCCCAAAGCCCAAGGACCAGCCCTCCTGCCCCGCCGATCGCCGATAACATCACACTCTCGACAACCAATTGCTGAACCAAGCGCAGCCGGCCCGCTCCCAGCGAAGCGCGCACAGCCAATTCGCTCCGGCGACCAACACCTCGCGTCACCAGCAAGCTGGCCAGGTTGGCACAGGCAATCAGCAGTACGCAGGCCACGACGCCCAACAGCGTCAGCAACACCGGCCTGCTTTGCTGTGCCAGGTAGCTGTGAAGGTCGAGGACAGTAACACCCCATCCCCTATAGAGGGCGGGATACAGGTGGGCCACCTGTTCTTTGATCACCGTCGCCTCTGCCTGGGCCGCAGAGACGGTGACCCCCGGGCGCAGCCGACCGAAACACTGAAAGCTCCGTGAACCGACGGCCTCCGGCTTGGCCGGATCGAGTGGCATCGGAAGATACACGTCCGGGCGCAGTGTGGCGACACGGAAGCCGGGCGGCATGACGCCAATCACCAAGGTAGGCTGGCCGCTGAGATCGATCGTCTTGCCTAAGACTTTGGGGTCGGCTCCGAAACGGCTTTGCCAGTATCCGTGACTGAGAATGGTGACGCTGTTCCCGCCTGGGCGCGTTTCCTGGTCCGTGAAGGCCCGACCTAGCACCGGCATAACGCCGAAGACCTGAAACAGCTCAGATGTAGTCCACAGGCCGGAGATTTCTTCGGCTCCGTCTTGTCCTTGCGCGTTGACTGGTATGCCCTGTGTAAGGACAAGAGACTCGAAGGAACGAGCGTGGTTCCGCCATTCGAGAAACTCGGTTGGATGCACGAGTTCAAGATCATTTTGGGGCCTGTTGGGGGCGCGACCGCCAAGAGCTACAAGCCGGTCCGGCTGAGGGTAAGGTAGCGACTCCAGCATCACTGCATCGACTAGCGTGAAAATCGCAGTGTTCGCTCCGATCCCCAATGCGAGCGTCAGGACCCCTACGATCGTGAAGCCGGGATTCTTGAGCAACATCCGCGTTCCGTAACGAACATCTTGAAGGAGGTTTTCAGGCCAGTTCCATCCCCACATTTCGCGACTCTCCTCTCTAAGCACTAAGTCGTTGCCGAATCGCCTTTGCACAGCGTAGTGAGCTTCCGTCAGTGAAAGGCCGCCCTCGATCTGTTCCCGCTCGCGCAACTCACGGTGCAGGCGCATTTCTTCGTCGAGGTCGGCATCGAATTGCCGGCAACGAAGGAGCATCCAGAGGCGCCTCACGAATTCAGCTAGCATGTTCACGCTCCCCGCTGTCAGCGGTCAGCAATCAGTCGTCAGCACAGACTTTCGATGCTTGCTGACGGTCGGGGCTGAGACCTTTATTCATGTCGTAACGCAACCATTGGATCTACCTTCGTTGCCCGGCGCGCAGGGATTAATCCAGCAACGAGTGCGGACGCCGCAAGGATGAGGACCGCTAAGCTAAGATTTACCGCGTTGTACGGCTTGACGCTATAAAGCTCGGATGAGAGCAGGCGACCCCCCACCAACGCCAGTGGAATTCCAATGGCGAGACCTGCTACGACCTGTGCAAGGGCGCCACGCAACACGAGGCCGAGCACGCTCCGTCGGTCAGCGCCGAGGGCCATGCGGATGCCTATCTCGTTGGTTCTCCGGGCGACCGAGTAGGAAGTGACGCCGTAGAGGCCGACGCAGGCCAGGATAAGCGCCAGGAGGCCGAAGAGCTCCGTCAATCGCGCGATCAGACGCTCCTGATTAAAGTTCTCGCTGACCTGCTCGGCGAAGCTCTGCACGCTGAGAATTGTAAGGTTCGGGTCGATTCCGGCCAGCGTCTTTCGCACGGACGGCTCCAGACTCTCCGGTTTGCCCGCGACGTACAGCTCGATAGCTCCGACCCAGCCAGCAAGGGACCCCCCGGGCGGCGTTTGGAGTAACGGCAGAAAGAACGTGGCATAGGCAGGGCCGCGCGTGTCTTGGTACTTCGCATCCTCAACGATGCCGACAATTTCGAAATCGCCGCTATGACCCACGTCCCCTATCCCGAAGTGTTGACCGATGGGATCCTCGCTCGGAAAGAACGTGCGCGCGAATGTTTCGTTGATGACCGCAACGCGTTGGGAAGCCGGCGTGTCGCGCTCATCGATAAGGCGTCCGCGCAGCAATCGCGTGCCGATCGTCTCAAAGTAGTGGGGGCCAACCCGATCCCACGATGGCGCTACATCTCGATAATCCGGCGGCTTTCCTTCGATGTACACGCGGGTGTTCGCGTTGTTCCCTCCCAACGGGCTGTACCATGACAGACTGGCGCTTAAGACGCCGGGTATTCGCGGCAGCGCATCCTCAAGCCGCTGATAAAGCGCGGGAAGTTTATCCGCCGTGTAGCCGGCTAGTGAAGGATTGATATCCACGATCAGGCGGCCCTCGGTCACAAACCCGAAATGCTGGCTTTCGAGGTTGCTAAGGCTTTGGGTGACCAGACCAGCTCCAATCAAGAGCACAATGGAGAATGCGACCTGCAGGATTGCCGGCGGCTTCTGAACCATGGACGAGCGATCCGTCGTGGAACGGGTTGCTCCGCGCAGGGCGTCGCCGGGATCGGAACGCGATCCGATCCAGGCTGGTGCAACGCCGAACACTACGCCCGTGATGAGGGACAGGAGGACGGCGAAACCAAGGACGGGTAGGGAGGGCCTGGGACTAATGGGAATATAGTGTGCTCCCCGAAAGGCTAGGAGCAGGATCGTACGGCTGCCGGCGTAGGCAACGTAAAGTCCCGCCGCACCGCCTGCCAAGGCCAGCAGGATGCTTTCAGTCAGCTTTTGCCAAATCAGGCGTTCGCGCGGTGCGCCAAGCGCCAGGCGCAAGGCAGTTTGGGGACGGTCGGCAGCCGTGCGCGCGAGGAGCAGGTTCGCGATGTTGGCGCAGGCTATTAGAAGGACCAATCCGGAGAGTGTCACTAACAGCCGCAGGCCGGTCGCGTAGTCCGTCTGCATCAGCTCCACGCCCCTCGGAGCATTTGTAAGATGAACGTGCTGCTTAGGAATGTCGCCCCGGTCGTGCTCGGGGATTACCTCGGGATGGGTGTTTAGCCACTGCTGCAGTTCAACCGTAAGCCGGGCCTGCACCCGCTCCGGCGCGACGTCCGATCTCAAGCGTCCGATCAGATAGAGCCAATTAAACTCAGCTCTAAACATCCAGCGATCCGGGCTGGCAGCTAAAGGCAGCCAGAAATCGGGAGGGTCGCTGCGAAGGGTATCGCCGTAGAATCCGGGCGGGGTCACGCCTGCAATCGTGAAAGGAATGCCGTTGATATTGAACGACGAGCCGATCAAGGATGGATCGAGCCCGAAGTGCTGCTGCCACGTGTGATAGGCCATCACCGCTACCCGAGGCGCGCCGGATGAGTCATCGGGCGGCGCGAGGAGTCGGCCAGCGAAGGCGCGGATGCCGAACATCGTGAAGTAATTCCCTGACACGTACTCGCCCTTGTAGGGCTCAGCCGCGGCGGAATCGCCGCGGCGGCGAACGCTCAAGTCCGACAGGTTGGACTTGAAAGCGGCGAGCTGTCTAAATTCAGGCGTGTGGTCGCGAAGGTTTTCGTATAGGGGATAAGAATAGAGAACAAAACTACCGCCCTTCTGGGTGCCGACCTCGATGCCCCGATTATTGTTATCCCCAAGCCGATAAAGCTGACTTGGATTAGCGACTGGCAGCGATTTGAGCATCACCGCGTCGACTAAAGTAAAGATCGCGGTATTTGCGCCAATGCCGAGCGCGAGCGTCAGGACAGCGACAGTGGTGAAGCCGGGAATTCGGCGCAATTGTCGCAACCCGTAGCGAATGTCTTGCAGAAGATTTTCGAGCCAGTTCCATCCCCACATGTCGCGACTCTCCTCTCTGAGAAGTAGGTCGTTGCCAAAGCGTCTGTGCGCGGCGTAGTGGGCCTCCTTCGCTGAAAGACCACCCGCGATCTGTTCCTCCTCGCGCAGCTCGCGGTGCAGGCGCATCTCTTCGTCCAAGTCGGTGTCGAACTGCCCGCGACGAACGAGCATCAAGAGTCGTCTGCCGAGTTCGCGAAACCAATCCATGGCGATCACTCCCTAGGCTGTCTGAATTGCCCGAGTGATGGCTGCGACGACCCGCTCAAACTGGGAGACTTCGACCTCGAGCTGCTTTCGGCCCAAGGGCGTGAGGCGGTAGTAGCGCGCCCGGCGATTCCCCGCTGTTACGCCCCACTTCGCTTTGACCCAGCCTCTGATCAGCATGCGTTGAAGCGCGGGATAGAGCGAGCCCTCCTCAACCTGCAAAACCTCATCAGAAACATGCTCGATCCAATTGGCGATCTCATAACCGTGCAGTTCGCCGTGACGAGCCAGAGCTTTCAAGATGAGCAGATAAAGTGTTCCAGGAGGGATTTCGTCCTGATGCATCCGCGTGCCTCCCTTGGCATAGTTAGGCTATGGCAATGCCTTAAAGCTAGCACCTGCGTGGACGGAGTACAAGTGTTTTTTGCAGGCGGAGGCTGACTGCTATCATCCACTTCGCCATATAACGGCTTTGCCGCGGAAGTGCCTTGTGCCCAAACGAATGAAGAGTCAACAGACCGTCATGGGACGTTGCCGTGCCTGACAACGTAGTGTTAACCGACCGCCTGCGAAATCATCCAAACTGATCTACTACGATTTTTCTTGCCTGTTGGTCATCATCTGCGGACAATCACCGAGGCGCCGATTTGTGATTTTGTTCCTGCCGACGGATTGCGGCGAAAGTGTCGGTCGCTATTCGCCTGGGTTCACCGGCCGATAGGATCTCGGGCACGCTGCGAGCGGCCACGACCCGGCCATGGGGTTGACCCGCGATAGCAACCGAGTACGCCGTGGTTCACCAATGGCTCTCCCGTTAGGTGGGCCGAAGGGTATTTGCTTGTACTGAGTCTGACTCAGTCACATGGGAGAAGAGCTCGGCAACCAGAAGCTGCGCCTGTTGAGGCCGCAGGGCGGTGTGTTGCCTACCTGGCGCGCGTTGCCGCGACTGGATCCCACTGATCCGGCGAAAATGGCACCCTTTCAGACCGATGCTAACACGGGGACAAGGAATCCTGTTTCACTTCTTCGGTAAGCCCACCGCGCCGCCACCCAGATTGTCTCCGAGTGGCGACAATACGACAACTGGAAGATGGCCTTTCAACTACGCTCCTATACGTGGGATCCTGTCACTTGAAGGGTAAAGTGGCAGTTCGTTGAAGCATAAAATGGCGGTCCCGCGC
>DATJKY010000609.1:0-5954 GCA_035490955.1 Terriglobia bacterium
ATGTTAGCGGACTCTACGATTATGCCGAGGGTGCTCCAAAGGATCATGCCACCGATAAGAAAGGCAAGCAGGGGGTCGATAAGGCGCTGGCCTGTCAGGCGGATGAGCCAGCCGCCGCCGATGATGGCGATGTTGGAGAACGCATCACCCAGATTATGAATAAAGACAGTGCGCAGGTTGAGATCCCGCCGACCCCGCGCCACTGCCACGGTGATGCCGCCGTTGATGACCAGCGCCAGCGCACCCACGGCCATCATCACGCCTGCTTGGACGGGTTCGGGATGTACGACCCGCTCGTAGCCTTCGTAACAGAGGAAGAGAGCTACGCCCGTGAGGATGAGCGCGTTTACGAAGGCAGCCAGCACCCCAGCGCGCTGGTAGCCAAAAGTCTTCTGGTGGTCCGGAGGCTTGCGCTCGAAATACAGGGCCAACCAGGCCAACGTCAGGCTGGGCAGGTCAGTCAGGTTGTGCCAGCCGTCGCTTACCAGCGCCAGGCTGTGAGCGAGCGACCCAGCGATGAATTCGGTGGCCACCAGCCCAAGCGTGACCAGGAGCGCGAGCTTTACCGCCCGGGTGGCCGAGTGCATATGCGTGTGGTGATGCATTGTGCTGCTCGCAGTCCGATTCTAGTCCACGCAGCAAGGTGGGTGCAAATAGTCTGTTGGTCCTTTCGCTTAACACTTCGTAATCACAGGATGGCCTTGCAAATTGCGAACAAATTCTTGGGAGGCTTTGCCCGAGCAGCGGCGGTTGACTGTTGGTCCGATTGTGGAGTATGCTCCACAGTATGAAAACCATTCAGGTGGTGTTGGATTCGGAGTTGCTTCGGGCCACGAACGGAGCTGCCAAACGGGCGCGAGTAAACCGTTCCTCTCTGATTCGGGAGGCTCTTCACGAACACCTGAAACGCCTTCGCGCCCGTGAGTTTGAGGCTCGCGACAGGCAGGGCTACCGAAAGCGTCCGGAGGCCGCCGGTGACGTAGCAGCGTGGGAGCGGGTGGCATCGTGGCCGGAGCGATAGGGCGCGGAGAAGTTCGGCTGTACCACTTCTCGTACCCCGACAAGCAAAGGCCTGTCGTCGTGCTTACGAGGGAGAGCGCGATCGGCTATTTATCGGCCGTTACCGTGGCACCCATCACTTCCACCATCCGTAGTGTTCCCTCTGAGGTTCTCCTGACCGAGGCGGACGGAATGAAGGGTACGTGCGCCGTCAACCTTCACAACGTCGTGACGGTGTCGAAGGCCCATCTGGGGCGTCGGGTGGCGGTCCTGAGCTCGGAGCGCTTAAGGGAGATTTGTGCGGCGCTAGGCTTCGCTCTCGACTGTAAATAGCAGAATCCTTGCCGACTCAGCGCGCAAGGATCAGAGGCAGGTCATCTACCAAATCTTCTACCAAGGCCTCCCTTCGTGATCCGAGGGGGCTTTTCCTCCCTGCCGCGCTTCGCACTTTTGTGATAATCTCTGTCTGCGAAAATCATCTGGCTCGAGACTGGTTTAACGACACAGCGCTCGCCTGCCGCCCGGCGGTGGGCCAATGGAGGTTAGTTATGAAACGCGGTCAGCTTGGAATGGTGCATCTTATGATCGTTGTGGCAGCGCTGATGGTGGCGTCGTGCGAGAAGTCGCTGCACGAGGAGAATGAGCGCTACTTCCTTGTGGCAGATAACGTATCGCTGCCCTATTGGCAGGAAGCCCAGGCGGGCTTTATGGACGCCGCGCGCCAAATGCACGTTAAGGCGGAGGTTGTGGGGCCAGCCTCCTACGCGCCCAACGAGGAGCTGGACGCTTTCCAGAAAGCCATGGAAAAGCGCCCTGCGGGCATCCTGGTTTCCCCCGCCCGCCCCGAGCTTTTCAAGGACGCCATCGACAGCGCCGTCAAGGCGGGGGTTCCGGTAGTTTGCCTTGACTCCGACGCACCCGAGACTAAACGTGTCCTCTTCATTGGTACTGATAACTTCCGCGCTGGCGCCGAGGGGGCGCGCCGGCTGGTTCAACTCCTGCACAATGCGGGAAATGTTGTGGTGATTTCGATACCCGGCCAGTTAAACCTGGATGAGCGACTGCGGGGGGCTAAGAGCGTGTTCGACGACTATCCCAAGATCAAAGTGACCGAAACCCTCGACGACAAGGGCGACCCAAGAATGGCCAACGACCAGATCTCAGCGCTGCTCGAAAAGAAGGAGAAAATCGACGGCATCCTGTCCCTGGAAGCCTCAGGGGGACCCGGTGCGGCGGAAGCTCTGCATCGCCTGGGTCTGGAAGGGAAGATCCCGATCGTGGGCATGGATAAGGATCCAGAGACTCTGGACTCGATTTCCAGCGGCGCCATTGCCGCCACCATCGCCCAGAAGCCTTACACCATGGCCTTCTATGGTCTGAAGTTTCTGGACGACTTACACCACAACATCGTCCACGAATTCCGGGATTGGAAAACTGCTCCGGCCTCGCCATTGCCGAGTTTCGTCGACACGGGCACGGCCGTCGTGGATTCCAGCAACCTGGCCGCGTTCAAGGCTGCAGAGGTTGCCCGTCCTAAGCCCCTCGGTCAACAGTGAAGAAATTGATCCATTGTTCCATAGATTCATTGCGGCACCTCTTCAATGATTCAATGGGCCAATGACTCAATGGATCAATTCAAGCCGAGGTGGTCTACTTGATGCCGGCCGACGAACTCTTTTCTGCTACCTGTTTCCTCGTATCCAGCGCCTTCTGGACCCAGGTCTCGGCTTCCTTCACATCCGCGGCCTCAGCGTTCTTATCTGTCTCTAGGTCGGCTTTCTCACGATCCATGAGGCTCAGGTAGGCCATCGCGTCGTCATAGTTTGGCTTAAGCTCGATGGCCTTCTGGAGGGACTTTATAGCTTCATCCACTAGCGCATTATTCTTTTCGGCCAACTCGGCACGCGCCTTTTCCGGCAGCGGCGGAAGGACATCAGGCTTGGCGGGGTCTTTCGGCAGATTGATCTTCAGGTCCTTGCGGAGCTGCATACGGCGCGGAAAGCAGACGGACCAGTTGAGGACTCCGATCCAATAGTAAGGCTCAGGGTTATTGGGTTCAATCTCCAGCCGCTTCTTTTGGTACTCCTTCGCCTTATCAAAGTCCTTCAGGTTGTAATAAATCAAAGCGATCGTGGCGAGGGCTGTGCTGTTGTTGGGGTCCATTTTCAGGACGTCTTCGAATTTCGCTATGGCCTGCTTGGCCATCTTGACGTTCTCGTCCGATTCTCCTCCCGGAACATATTGCTGAAAGTAGGACATCGCCAGATACAACCGGGCGTTGATCAAGTCGGGATCCAACGCAACGGCCTGCTGGAAGTGATCGATGGCGGGCTGAAACGCGGCATTGCGAAAGGAGGCTACACCTTTGTTGAGCTGATCGCGGGCCTTCAGCTTATCGATATATTTGCCACAGCCGCCGGAAACCACTGCCAGAAGTAAAGCTACACCCACTGCTCCGGACCTGTAGGGCTTCATTTAGATTCCTCCCCTCAACCCATAGCGGGACTCGGGGTCTGGGGTTCGGGGTTCCCAAAGGGGACGAGCCCTCCCGAATCCCGAAACCCGATTTCCCGAACCCCAATTTATTGGCCCGCTTCAATCTTCTGGGTAATCAACCCGATCTTGTCGATGCCGGCGCCCTTGGCGATATCGATGATATTAGCGACCTCGCTGAAAGGGAGAACATCATCGCCCTTGACGAACATGATGCGATCGTTGCGGGTCTTGAAGATGTCCTCCAGGCGTGAGCCCAGCATGCGTATGTCGACAGGGTCCTGGTTGATCTTGACCTGCCGTGTGGCATCGATGGAAACCACGATCGTCCGGTTGAGAACCTCCTCGTTGACCTCATTCTTGTTGGGGTTAGGCTGGGGAACCAAAGCGTCCAGCCCCAGAGGCGTCAACGGGGTAATCATCATGAAAATGATGATCAGAACCAGCAACACGTCGATCATGGGGGTGACATTCATGTCCACCATGACACCCTTTTTGCCCTCCCCGACAGCCATAGCCATAGTTCTACCCTCCTCAGGCAGTCAGTATTCGACGTCCGACAAAAGCAGCATTGGTTCAGCCGGAGAGGATCAAGGTGTTATACCGGCAGCTCCGCCGCCACGCCGCTCGATCTTGGACGTGAGCAAGCCTAACGAGTCTACACCCGCGGAGCGAACGTTATCCACCACCTTCACCACGTCCCCGTACTTTGCCCGGGCGTCACTCCGAATATAGACCGTCTTATCGAGCCGGCCCGAAATCAGGTCTTTAACCTTCGGAGTGATTTCGTCAAGGTTGATGGGACTAGTCTTGAGATAGATCTTACCGTCTCGGGTGATGGCTACCTCCACGGCGTCTTCCTTGTCGTCGTCCGGCATCTGCCGATAGTTATTCGCCTTGGCCAAATCAACCTGGATACCCTTCTGGAGCATCGGTGTGATGACCATGAAGATGATGAGCATCACCAGCATCACGTCCACGAGAGGGGTCACGTTGATGTCGGAAACCGCTCCCGGCGCTTTCGGCTTGTATGCCATTATCTCTTCCCCGTGCGTTTAATGAAGTAGTCGATCAACTCCGAAGAGGAGTTGTCCATCTCCACGTCGAAGGCTTCGATCTTGCCGCTGAAGTAGTTGTAGACCCAGACGGCGGGGATGGCCACGAAGAGCCCGATAGCCGTGGTCACCAGCGCTTCGGAAATACCACCTGCCACGGCTCCCAGACCGGTCGACTTCTGGGTCGAAATGCCGTGGAACGCGTTGATGATCCCCAGCACGGTTCCGAACAAGCCGACGAAGGGAGCGGTCGAACCAATCGTCGCCAAGCTGGAGACGCCGCGCTTCAGCTCGGCGTGGACAATGGCGGCCGCCCGTTCCAGGGCTCGTTTGGAGGCCTCAATGTCCTCGCCGGGAATCTCTCGCGAGACTTCGTGGGCTGAGAACTCCTGCAACCCAGCAGTGACCACCTTCGCCAAGTGACTGCGCTTGTTCTGTTCGGCGATGGAGATGGCCTCATCAATCTTGCCTTCTTTCAGAGCTCCGGCAACCGCGGGAGCGAAAACACGCGATTGTTTCCGCGCCGCTTGATAAGCGATGTAACGATCAATCATCACGCCGATCGACCAGGCGGACATGACGAACAGCAGGATCACGACGCACCGGGCGGGCCAACCCATGGCGCGCCACATGCTGATCGGGTCGAAAGCCACTTCTTCCTGAAACAACCAAAGGCCTAAGCTGATCAGTTTTACCCCTAGCATAGTTTTCTTTCCTCCTCAAAGGTTCTTAAAATCACAAAATTGGCTAGTGGTTAGTGGCGGAGTGGCCGGCGACCAGCCACGGCCTTCTATGGGTCTAGTGACTGGCCACTAGCAACTAGCCACTAGCCACTGGCTTTTACTCAGAGAGAGTGAAGTTCACGTCAATTTCCGTCACCACCTCAACCGGCTCACCGTTCAATAGCGTAGGTTGGTAACGCCAGCGCGACACCGCATCGAGAGCAGACTTGACCAGCAAGGGATGCCCGCTGATCACTTTCAGGTCCTGTATGGTTCCATCCTTGCTAATCACGGCTTCCAGACGAACACCTCCCTGGATACGAGCCATCTTGGCCAGGGGAGGATACTCGGGGTTCGGGTGGAAAATCCATTTGGCCTGTTCCACCTGGCCGCCGACGCGAATGCGCTTGGGGGTAGCTGCCTTTGGGGGTGGTGGCGGGGGTGGAGCACCCGTACCCAGACCACCGATGATACCACCCAGCACTCCGCCCGCGCTACCTCCCGGCACACCTCCGGGAACACCTCCCACTACGCCGGCGGCGGCCTGAGGTGGCGGTTCGGGTTCGTCCTTGACTGCTTTAATGGTCTTCGGAATGACGGTGGGTGCCTTCATCATATCCTCAACCGACACCCGTTTTACGACCACCTTCGGAGGCGCCGCTGCAGGAGGGGGCGGCGGCGGCGG
>DATJKY010000610.1:0-2899 GCA_035490955.1 Terriglobia bacterium
CAGAATTCCCGTGGACTCAGTGACCCAGAGAATTACATTCACGTTTTCTGTAGATACAAAGGGCAACGCGCTCAAGCTCACGCAACCTTCCGGGGGAGCAATTAAGGAGGGTACGGCAAGCACAGAGGTCACGGAATTGAATTGCGGCCGCATTGTCACGGTGAGTTCGCCAGAAGCAGGAGAGTGGCGCGCAGAGATTACGGGCGCAGGCAGGTACTGGCTGGAGGCGCAGGCGCAGAGTGATATTTTCTTCGTCAGCGCCGAATTTGTGAAGAGAGGAGGGCGTCCCGGTCACGAAGGACTGTTCCGGATACCAGGGGAGCCCGTCTCAGGAACGCCGGCCATGCTGGAGGTCTCTCTCTCTGCCAGCGCTGTGAGGACCAACGAATTCTATCTCGTTACTGAGGAGGGCCAGACCATTCACAAGGTGCAAATGCACACGGTGAATTCCGACCGCGGCTCTCTTGAGTTTGTCGGAAGCGTCGACCTTCCGGCCCAGTCATTCCGCGTTGCGGTGAATGGAAGCGACTCAAATGGCAAACAATACCAGAGATTTTTTTCGAAGTTATTTCACGTGGAGAGCGTGGAGGTCTCCCCACGGCTGGACTTCGACGAGTTGTCTCCAGGAGGCAGCAAACAGGTCGCGTTCGGAGTACGAAACGTCGCCGTCCCACGTACCTTCAAAATCACAGTGACGGACGCGCATCAGTTCGTGGGCAAGGTAGAACCGAACGAGCTGACATTAGGAGCGGGGGATACCGGAACCGTCCACGTGGATTTGACTGTGCCGGAGGGAACAGCGCCGGGTGTCGGAGACAATGTTGTATTCGTTGCTACAAGCGTCGCGGGGCCAGCCACCTCAAACTTCAGTGTTGTGCACTTTTCGGTTTCCTCGGCCGCAAGCCAGAACCTTCGTTGATTCCGTAATCGGATACGGGAAGGGTTGCCGACAACCCAGAGAGTGTGCCGCTCACGCAATCAGTTTTCGGGACCAATCCAACTTAGCTATACCGCAGATGAAGAACGTTGGCGGGTTTAAAGCGCTTAGGAAGGGCGAATCGCGATGTAGCTCCGGGTAATGGTATCGACCGAAGTGGTTCCGGCCTGCTGCATGATCGTTTTTAATTCGCGACGCAGCATCTCCAGCACGGCCTCGACACCGGCCTGGCCAAACGCGGCCAATCCCCATGCTTCAGGTCTACCTATCCCGACTGCTGTCGCACCCAGAGCAAGTGCTTTGAAGATGTCCGTGCCGCGCCGGATGCCGCCGTCTACAAGTACCGGGGTTTTGCCGGCAACTCCTTCGATCACCTCAGGCAAGCTTTCGATCGTTGGACGCAAGCTTTCCTCCGCTCGTCCTCCATGATTTGAAACGATGAGGCCGTCCACACCATGCTCGACAGCGATCTGCGCGTCTTCGCGAGTGACGATACCCTTGATAAGCAGCTTGACGGTGACGGTGTCGCGCAGGCGTTTCACAAAATCCCAGTCCATAGGTTTTGCACGCATACCAGTGACTTTCGAAAGATCGAGACCATCAAACATTGGTTTTCGTGCCATGGATTCGGCGAACCCTCCGGAACGTACACCCGGCTTGCCTCGGGCATAGCCGGTGTAGGCGCCCTTGTGACAGGCAGAACATGTGCGGTCGTCCCTTAGTTGAGCGCGGAATAGCGTTTCGCGATTGGAGCCTTCCTGGAGGTCAACGGTCAAAACAATGGCCGGAGAGCCCGCCTTCTCCGCTCGTTTCACGATAGCGCGCCCGACCTCCCAGACATTGGTTGGGTACAACTGTTGCCAGACGGGAGCGCCGCGTGCCGCAATCACATCTTCGATCGAGGAGGTGGCGCCGGTAGAGAGTATTTGTAAATGGTCTTTGGCCCGTGCCGCTCGCGCTACGGCGATGTCCCCCTCCGGATGAAACGCCTTCTGGCTGCTAACCGGACATATCACGATCGGGCTGCTCCAAGAGGCTCCGAAAAGGCGCACAGACATGTCTATGGTCTCCACATCGACGAGCCTGCGCGAACGAATCTGGAGCCGCGAATAGCCTTCTCGGTTCGCTCGTACCGTGCCGTCGTCATCCACTCCTGTGGCCAGGTAGCCGAAGTGGGCAGGGGGCAAGGCCTTGCGTGCTGCGGGCTCAAAATCCATGACATCGAAGGCCTGGTCCGGGGATGAAATGATATCCTCGCTTTGCTGCGGCGTCTCAGGGCCAGCAAGGGTCTCTGCCTGTACGTTGGCGTCAGTTCCCAACAAACTCGTGAGCGATAACCGTAAGAAGTTGGATCGGCCGAGAAGCGGACTTGCGACTAGCATCCGCAAGAATCGTCTTCTTGCCGCAGCTTGGCGGGGGACAGTATCCACGCGACCGCTTTCCTCGTCGTTTGTGGGCAGATCTACGCCAGATGCTAAGGACTGTCGAAAGCTTCGTCAAGGGGTGGATGACGGGCAATCCGTCAGTTGAGAAGTTGAGACTCGCAACGCGAGATCCAACTTCAGTATTGCCGACCAACGCGCTGGCTACTGCATGGCCCTGCGGCGTCCTCGATGCCTATGTCACCCGCGGGCAATCGTCTTGACTCCACACGCGAGTTCCTCCACAATGGAGGAGTTTAGGAGTATGAGCAAATGGCGGTCCTCAACATCAAGAATCTTCCCGACGCTCTCTACAAGAAGCTTCAGGCTCGAGCGAAGCGCCAACACCGATCGATCGCACAAGAGGTGACGCATCTACTCAGCGATGCTCTTGAAGCATCCAAGCCTTTGTCCATCCTTGATCTCAAGGGGTTGGGTAAAGAGCACTGGAGGGAAGTTGACCCGTCGAGACATGTTGCGCGAGAGCGAAGCTCATGGGATTGATGGCCGATCTTGGGCGCGGCCCTGTGGGTGTGGACAC
>DATJKY010000611.1:0-6533 GCA_035490955.1 Terriglobia bacterium
CATTCTCATAAACGCGAAAGATCGCCATGTCGAGATCGTAGCGCGGATAGGTGAAGTTATCCGGATCACCGCCGAAGAACGCGATCTGCTGCTCGGGCGCAAAGACCATGCGCACGTCGGTATACTTTTTGTAGCAGTAGAGCCAGTACTCACCCCCTTGGTAGAGCGAGATGACGTCGGAGCGGAGCCCGGTCTTCTCGAGGCTTTCCTTCTCGATCTTGGCGATCTCCGCCTTGCGCGCGTCGTTGGTTTCCTTATCGCTCATTCCCGGTTTGAGAACGCTCAGGACGCGAGCGGTGACGTTCTCCATAGCAATAAGGACGTTCAGTTCCAGATCAGGGCATTTCACCTCTTCGGCCTGGGTGCGGGCGTAGAAGCCGTCCTTCACGTAGTCCTTTTGCGGCGTGGAAATCTTCTGCAACTGGCCCAGCGCCACGTGATGGTTGGTCAGCGCCAGCCCGTGCGGGCTGACGAAAGAACCCGACCCGCCGTCGTTGAAGCGCACGCTCGCGAGACGCACGTGATCCAGCCACTCCTGCGTCGGTGTGAAGTTATACCGCTCTTGCAGTTGTTTCGCCGGAGGGTTATCAAAAGTCCACATGCCTTCGTCAGCGGTGACCGCTGAGGTTTGGAGCAAGACCAGACTGCACACAGCAAATAGCGGCACCATTTGGGGCCGCCTATGTCGCAACGAGGTTTTCATGAATTCCTCTCCTCAGCGGATTTTGCCTCGCGCCTCCACGCGCCAGGAGCCCACCACCTGTTCCTCGCGAACGAGGAAAACTTCGTCATGCATGTTGACGCAAGTGCAGACATGATTGGGAATCACCGTCAGAACTTCGCCTACGCGAAAGCAGTGGTTGGATTTCGAGATGTCCAGGTGGCCGTGCTCCTCGTTGAGCTTGATGAGGCAAGCGTCCGGCGCTTCCACAACGTAACCGTGTCCGGTCTTGGGACCGGAGCCGAGCAGGTCAGACGAAAGAGTCTTCGATCCCGCGTCGATCATGGCCCGATCCGGCACGGCAGCTGAGACTACCGTGGTCACCACCCGAGCTGCGCAGTCTTCCAGCCGGCAAGCACCCTGGTAGAAGGTGTTGAGGTCGTTATAGACATAAGTGCCGGGGCGGATCTCGGTGAGTCCAGGAATGAGGTGGGAAAGGTGGGCCGATGGCGTAGACCCGCCGGAGACGATTTCGACGGGCATGCGCGCCTCAGCAAAAGCTCCGATCGCGCGTTCCACCTGTTCTGCCACGCGCCTGACTTCCTCTCGACGTTCCAATTCTGTTCCCCAAATGTTGCCGCTGTAAGTCATGAGCCCGCGGAACTTCAGCCCCGGCATCCTTTCGACCTTCCTGGCGAGTTCCACGCACGCTGGACCGGGCTCCAGGCCGCACCGGCGAAAGCCGACATCAAACTCCACTAGGACACCGACTGTTGCTCCCTGATCGCTCGCTGCTCTCGAGAGTTCGGCGGCGGTCGCTTCTGCGTCGAGCGAAACCAGCAGGCGACGAGCCCTGGCGATACTCACTAGCTTCCGCAACTTCTCCGCGCCGTAGATGGGGTAAGCCACCAGGATATCGTCGAGCCCCGCGCGTGCCATGACTTCAGCCTCGCCCACTTTGGCAACCGTCAAGCCGACCGCGCCGCGCTCAACCTGCATCCGAGCCACTTCCGGCGTTTTGTGGGTCTTCGTATGGGGCCGCAGGCCAAGTCCGTGCTCCCGGCAGTAACTCGCCATTTGAGCGAGATTGCGCTCCAGAACGTCCAGGTCAATCGTAAGCGCAGGCGTAGAAAGTTCCCGGGAATTCATCAACAGTTCTCCGTCAGTAGTAAGCAGTCGGCAGTAAGCAGTCCGCAGTCAGCGCTTATTGGGGGGCAGCATAAATCCACGTGGTTGGTTTACCGCACGCCGGCCTTGAAAAGGCCACAGAATGTAGCGTCGGGCAACGCCCGACGGGTGCCGGGATGCAGTTACTCATGCCTGGCTCCTTCGCGGCAGCCGAGCTTGATCGTTCCGACAACTTACATCAGCAACCCTGCAGCCACGCCGAGAACTACAGTTCGAGGCCCTTCAGTTCCCCACCTTCGAAGACAGGCGCCCCCGCAGTGACGATGTTAACTATCCCGATCAACATTAAGAAAAGAAGGCTGCCACCCAGCAGGTTCTTGCCCTTGGCGATTTGTTCCCTCGCTCGGGTCACCCCTGGCGGCTGTTCCGGGAGGTCTCGATGGCAATACTCACGAACCATGGCCCGATTGGGAACTCTTCGCAGACAGAACGGACAATCTTTCTGTCCCTAGCCCAATAAGTCATAACCTTCTCTTGTCAAAACAAATGGTCGCCAACGCTCCTTCTGGATCATCCTCCTGACCGATCGGCGTTGGCTGCTTCCCGCAGTTGCACTGCCGAAACGGCAAAAGCAGACTCCTCGCCGAACTGCCTACTGCTTTGTACGTACTGTTTCGTCCCCAGGCAGGAGTGCAATGCAGTCAATCTCCACCTTGATTCTGGGGAGTGCGCAGCCAACCGTGGTTCGGGCCGGCGGGTCCACAGGGAAAAACTCGCAGAATACTTCGTTCATGGCCTGGAAATCGTTGAGGTCGGCGAGAAACACTCCTATTCGCACAGCGTTCTTCAACGAAGTGCCAGCAGCTTCCAGAATGGCCTTGATGTTCTCAAGCACTCGGCGCGTCTCGGAGCGGATGTCGCCGAGCTCCAGTTGATTGGTTTGGGGATTGATCGGGCCCTGGCCGGCGACGAATACAAACCCGTGGGCGACGATAGCCTGCGAATAAACACCCACCGGTTGCGGGGCGTTGGAAGTACGGATTACTGTGCGCATGTCTTCTCCAAGCAAAGAATGAGTTCCAAGTTCTGAGTGCTTGAGTTCTAGCAGGTTGCAGAGAAAGCCTCCAATCGTGTCATCCTGAGCAAAGCGAAGGATCTGCTTGTGTTTGTTTTCAGTGACAAGAGCAGATGCGTCGCTGTGCTCCCTCGAAAGTCAACCTGCCCTGTCATTCTGAAGAGCGAAGCGACGAAGAATCTGCTTCTTTGCCAGAGGAACAGAAAAAGCAGACTCCTCGCTGCGCTCGGAATGACACATGGGCTCAGAATTTATGCCTCAGCACTCATAAATCAGAATTCAGGCGAGTTGCCCTCCATCAACGAACAGCAATACACCGTTCACGTAGTCGGCGTCGCGAGACGCCAGAAACACTGCCGGCCCAGCGACGTCATCCGGCTCGCCCAGCCGGCCGGCCGGAATCAGATTCTCGTACTTCTTCATAAACTTTGGATCTTTAAGCAGGGGTGCGGTCAGCCTGGTGCGAATCAGCCCTGGTCCCACTGCATTAGAGTTGATGCCATATTGTCCAAGCTCGCGGGCCAGAGTTTTGGCTAGCAGGTAAAGTCCGGCCTTGGAAGCGTTGTAGGGAGCAAGCCCGGCCTCGGCGTCCCAACTATTCGTAGAAGCCATGAAAACCAGCTTCCCGGAGCGGCGCTTGATCATGTGGGGAACCACCGCCCGGGCGGCGAGGAAAGCACCTCTCAGATTGATATCCATCGTCCGGTCCCAATGCTTTATGTCGGTTTTCCGAAATGGCAAAGACTCGCCCACACCGGCAATATACATCAGAACGTCGATATGTCCGTGGAGACGTACGACGTGAGCGACCAGCCGTTCGACATGACGGCGGGCCCGCACGTCGCAGAACATAGTACTCAGGGCACAGCCCGCAACTTGCGCTTCACGGGCAGCTTGGAACATCATCACACGATCGATGTCGCCGACCACCACCTGGGCGCCTTCGCGGGCCAGGCGCATGGCAGTTGCCCGACCGATGCCCTGCGCGCCGCCGATGACCAAGGCAACGTAGCCACGAAACCGATCAGGAATGTAATTCTGGTGCTCCTTCATATGGGGTTGGTGGGAGCAGCGAATAGTGAACGGTGAATCGGAACTCGCAGATTCTTCTCTCTTCAGAATTTACCATTCACCCTTCACAATTCACTCGCCGAAGACCTCTTCCCCTCCCCCGTTCCGCTAGGCCACCGGCCGGGTAACCAGTATAATGGCGGGCTCCGGTCGCGTAAAGCGCAACGATCGCGCAGTCAATCCGGACCGCGCAGAACCTCACCCTAATGCGAGACCCCGAACAAAAATGGATGAACCAAATGGCGATCGTGAGACACGCCGAGTCAGAGCGCAACGTACGCCGACTGGCTGCGCACAAGACCGGCGAGCTCGAGTACGGGAGGGACGTTCGGGACATGGACGTGCCCCTTACGACCCGTGGCGAAAAGCAGGCTGAGGCAACGGGACGCTACCTGAGCAAGAGGTTTAAGTTCGATCGGGTCTTCGTATCCCCCTATCTTCGCGCCGTTCAGACCGCACACCTGATGTTGAGGCCCTTCGCCCACCACCCACGCCTGACCCATGAGGAACGGATTCGCGAAAAGGAGTTTGGCATTCTGGATGGCCTCACTCGCCACGGCATCATCAACAAGTATCCCAACGAATGGAAGCGGCGGGAACGTGAAGGCAAGTATTACTACCGCCCCCCGGGCGGCGAAAGCTATCCCGACGTCGCCCTACGCGTCCACAGCTTTCTTGGAACCTTGGCGCGAGACTGCCGCAAGCAATCTGTGCTGGTAGTGTGCCATTCCGTTGTGGTGCTGACGTTTCGACGGCTTCTGGAGCGCTTAAGCGAAAAGGAACTGCTGGCGATTGACCGCGACCCTGAACTCGACGTTTGTAATTGCGCAATCACCTGGTACGAGTTCGACCCCGGCGCCGGTGAGAGCGGGCGGCTGGCGTTGCGCGAGTTCAACGGCGTTCACTATCCGCCGGATCTTGCTTCCACCGAAGAGTGTCGGCGCAAAGCTTATATCGATTTTGGATTTTAGATTTTGGGTTTCCTATGACAAAGGACCAAAGACAAGGCTTGGAATCGGAAATCCGAAATCCAAAATCCAAAATTCCTCCTGTCGTCCTTCCTCGCGCCATTGGTTACCTCGACTCGACGGCTATCGTAGTGGGCACCATCATCGGCTCCGGCATTTTCCTGGTGCCTCACAATGTCGCCATGCACGTGGGCACCCCGGGCAGCCTTTTCGCCGTGTGGGTGGTCGGAGGGCTGCTCTCGCTGGCCGGCGCGCTCTCACTCGCGGAACTCGGCGCGGCGCTGCCGGAAGCAGGCGGTGTATACGTTTATCTGCGCGAGGCCTACGGCAAGAGTTTCGCCTTCCTCTATGGTTGGGGCATGTTGGTCGTCATTCATTCCGGCTCTGTGGCCACTCTGGCGGTGGCCTTCGGGATCTACAGCGGAGCGTTTCTGCCACTAGGCCCCTTGGAGCGCAAACTGCTGGCTGCGGCGGTGGTCGCGGTCTTAACCGCGGTCAACGTGCTTGGCGTCCGTCCGGGCTCAGCGGTGCAAACCCTGTTCACTTTTACCAAGCTGGCGGGACTGGTCATCATCGTGGCATCAGCGGTCTTTGTGCGTGGTGTTCGGCCGCTGACCGCTTCATTGCCTCTACCCACGCCTCGCACCACGGTGAGCTCCTTTGGAGTCGCCCTCATTGGTGTACTGTGGGCTTACGAGGGCTGGCATATGCTTTCCTTCACCGCCGGCGAGGTGAAGAATCCGGCGCGCGTGCTGCCGCGAAGCTTTTTCCTGGGGACCGTGCTGGTCGTACTCGCCTACCTCAGCGCCAATCTTGCCTATCTGAGAGTGTTGACCCTGCCGGCGCTGGCCCAACACCAGAGGGTAGCGGCCACGGCCATGGAGATACTGGCTGGCCCGAGGGGAAGGCTCTTCGTTTCCGCGCTGATTCTCTGCTCCATCTTTGGCGCGCTCAACGGAACTATTCTAACGGGCCCGCGCGCCTACTTTGCCATGGCTCGAGACGGTGTGTTTTTCTCGTCTGTGGGGCGTGTCCATCCCCGCTTCCATACTCCCGCTGTTGCCGTGCTGCTCCAGGGCGCACTGTCCATCGTGCTTGCTGTGAGCGGGACTTATGAGCAGCTTTTCACTTACGTGATATTTTCGGCCTGGATATTCTATGGCGCGGCGGTGATGGCGGTTCTGGTTTTGCGGAGGCAAAGACCGAGCCTCGAACGTCCTTACCGCATCTGGGGCTCTCCCTTCCTCCCTATCGTCTTTGCGCTGGCAGCGCTCGGGATTGTCGTGAACACCATGCTCACGAAACCGCGCGAGTCGGGTTTTGGCCTGGGAATTATTCTTCTCGGTCTCCCCATTTATTTTGCCTGGCGACGCAGAAAACAGTAGGCGGATTGCTGCCGGTTGATGGAGCGCGCTAACCCATCCTGTCATTCCCAGAAGCGACGCGACGAGGAATCTGCTTTGCGGCGAAGGCGAAGAAGAAGCAGATTCCTCGCTTCGCTCGGGATGGCGGGTGGGGGCTTTCGCCTCTAATGGGGGGCCGAGCAGGGTAGGGCGGACCTCGGCTTTTGTGATTCCATAACGGCGTCGGCTCCTTAGGACCGGTAAACTTGGTTTGGTATCCGACCAAG
>DATJKY010000612.1:0-2076 GCA_035490955.1 Terriglobia bacterium
CCAGTTGATGCGCGAATATCCCGAAGGTCGGTGGGACGGCACGAAGAAAAATACATCTGCTTTTCAGGCCATGAAAGACGACTTGGGCCCCGTAAAAATCATGTGACCCGCGGCCCCGTTTCGAGAGTTGCTCCCGCTAGAGGAACTTTTCGCACCCAACCCATCGTAGCGGGCCAACGCCTACGCTCGGGTGAGATAACTCCAATTTGACCGCTTTGGAATCGCACACGTTGGTGGGGCACCGTGATGCTAACCCGACTTTGACAACCGGACGCTGATTTTCCCGTAAGTTGCTGATTCTACGTTGGAGATGTCAAAAGGTCTTCACTACAAATCCTTCCCTCCGACAACACATTCATGGTGCGACTGGACGATCCTGGGCGGTGGTTGAGCCGGCAACTGCAGGTGCAATTCGTGGAGAAGCATCTGGTGATCTTTCTCGGGTTGGGTGTACCGCGGCAGAATCAGCAACCGCCCATCGGTTGTGGGTACCTGCACATCCACCATTTGCATAGCGGACATTTTCTCCAGCACCGCTCGAGCAGTTAGACCAGGCGCCAGAGCCCGCAAGCGCTGACCCAACGTGATGTACAAACAATAGGCCAGAAACGATACGAAGATATGCGCCTCGATGCGTAAGTCTTTCTGGTGATAAATGGGACGGATGGCTAAATCGCTCTTCAGCGCCCGAAAGACTGCTTCGATCTCCGTGAGCTGAACGTAGTGTTGCCAAAGCACGCCGGGATCTTCCCCGGAGAGGTTCGAGCGGAGCAGATAATGCCCCTCACGGCGAAAGGCCTGTCGGAGTTTGTCTTTTCGCAAGCGGAAGGTGAAAGTCTCCGTGTTGACCGGCTGGTCTGGCTTCGGCACACGAACCTCCACCAAGCCATAGACACGACCCGCCTCCGTCTTGGCCGCTCCCAGTTTCAAAAGCAAGTTGTCGCGCGTGAGGTCCTGACCTTGAAGTTCACCGAGCCTATGCCACAGGCGTTTGAGACGTCGTTGACGGATGGCCCGTTCCTTCTCCTTCCGTCCCGTGCTGCGCGCCAGAATGTAGAGTTCGCCCTCCCGAGGCAGCAGTTTCACCTGCACAGACTCTTTCACCTGTGCCCAAGGCAGTGCGAGAAACGGCTTCTCCAGTTTGCTCAGCCGACCCCGCGGTGTCCCCACCAGATACGCTACCGGCGGGACGGCTTCGCGCATCTCTTTCAATTGCTCCTCCGTCGGGATGCCCCGATCCATCACCCAGACTCGCTTCGCGCGTCCGTATTGCTTCTCGATCTTGTACAGAAAGGCCTTCAGCGTGGTCTTCTCGCTGGTGTTCCCCGCCATCACCTCGTAAGCCAGCGGAAGGCCTTCTGGCGTCACCACCAGAGCGATGATCACCTGCACACAGTCCGGCCGTTTGTCCCGGCTGTAGCCAAAACGCCGCTTCCCATTCGCGGGCGGATCGCACTCGAAATACGTGCTGGTCAGGTCATACAGCAACACTTCAAATTCCGCCTGGAACAGGTCCTGCCAGCGCTTCTGAAGATGGCTGAACAGCTCGCTCTTGTGCGCGAGCAACTTGTCCTGACAGCGATACAACGATTGCAGCTCGATGGCCTCGCCCGACCGGCCCAGCAAATCGGCCATGGCGCTGCGCAGATACCACTCGCGGTGCAGACGCCACTCGCTGCCTGGATCGATCAGCCGATAACTCACCAACGTCTTGAGCACGTCCAGCCAGTCGGTTCCCTCGCGGCTCACTCCCAGCCGCTCTCTCCAGAAGTCGTCCAGCTGCAGCTGCTGCCATAATTCCCCGCTCAACCAGCACCCTCCCCACTGACGCGGCCGCTTCACCTGGAGTTCACTCAAACGAACATGCACGACTTCCTGCGCCAATTCCGGGGCCTGCCGGTCCTCCGGAAAAAGTGCCACCTGACACCATTCGCCTCGCGGCTCTTCGAAAACTTCAATGCACCGGCACCACGCGGCTTTCTGACTATCGTTGATTTCCCCTAGATACAGCACTTGCCGCTGGATCACCTGCCCAGACGAACCCCGCCGGTTCTCCACGATGTTCCAATACCGATG
>DATJKY010000613.1:0-2264 GCA_035490955.1 Terriglobia bacterium
GTGAAGTCGGCGGGTGAGGGAAGTTCGAGTTTCAACTCACTCGAGTCCGATTCAGGGTAGCTGGTGGTTTGAATCAGCTTGGCAGGCGCCCCTTGAAGGTCCCAGGTTACCTCGGAAGGTACGAAAAGGTTGACGTAGAGACCATCCGAGCTCCGGAAATAGATGTTAATCAGATAGTCCACCGCGGCCTGAGGCAGTGTGCCGGAGCAGCATGGCCACTTGTCCGGGTGATAGCCCTTTTGAGTCGACGGGTGGTAGTCCGAGTAATAAAAGAAGTAGCCGTCGCCCTTCGGGTCTTTCGCTCCCAGGACAGTGTTGTAGAGCACGCGTTCGATGCCATCGCCGTAACGGGCATCGCCCGTGAAGCGAAGGAGGTAGCGGCCCAGTTTGAAGTGCGCATAAGCCCCACAGGGAGTCTCGAAGTGGGCCCGAGAGGTGTCGATACTTTCGCCCAGCAGGCCCTTCCCGGGCACCACGAACGTCTCGTTGGGTCCCCATCCGCCCGATGCGAACTCTTGCGTCTTCTCCAGCATTTCCCACGTGTTCCTAATCGCATCCAGATGCATCGGATTGCCGACGTGCAGGTAGGCGCGGGCAGCGGAACTCTGGGCGTTGACGTGGCTGTAAGCGTGAAGGCCCGCGAGCACGTTCTGGCCGCGCGCGAGCGGCTCAAAGAAGGTCCGGTCCATCAAGTATTGGTTGGCGAGATCAAAGAATTGGCGATCCTTAGTCAGTTCGTAGGCGTAGAAAAAGTTCTCCGGCAGTGTGTAGGACTCATCGTAAGGCATCTGGCGCGGATCTTCATCTCGTTCAAGGGCTCGAGGAGGAAGATATCGCAGACTGCCCCGAAGGACGCGCTGCGCCGTATCAAGAGCGGAAGGAACATCTCCGAACTGATAAGCGTCGAGCAGACCGATTAAATTCTTATCGAGCATGTAAGCCGGAAAAGTGGTCGAGGCTTTCAAGCTGGCGTAGCCATAGCCATCAGTGTCGACGGTGGCGGTGTAGCCTTCCACTAATCGTTTCACCTTGGCCCGGGTTGCTTCATCGCCCGTGGCGTCATAGTAGCGAGATAGCCCAGAGACGTACTGGCCGAAGCTGTGGCCCGGAGCAAAAGCCTCGGCATCGTACCAGCCGCCCATGTCCTCTCCCGGCGCCGGGAGGTGCGCACGCTGGCGGAAGACCTTCAGTAGTTGGTCCTCGTTGAGCGTCAAGTAGGCTTTATGGACGCGGTCAAACTGGTCCTTCAGAGGGCCTCCGGTCAACTTCACCTCACGATAACGAAACTGAGCCAGCTTCTCGTGTGGCGAAGCCGGTGAAGCCGGTTGTGCTTGGCGTGCGAATCCGGTTCGACTCGAGATATACGTGACGCCGGCGGCTGCTAACGCTCCCTTCAGGAACTTGCGTCGGGAGGGCGCTGGATTGTTCATGACACATGACCTCATGCGACCGTAGTCAGATTGTAGCTCGTTCGTCAAGGGGTCTGCTACACTATGCGCCTAGAATGTTGGGTGACAGGTAGGCTAAGGGGTCGTTGGATGAAGGGAGTCATTCTGGCTGGAGGAACGGGTTCACGGTTGTTCCCGCTCACGCGGGTGACAAACAAACACCTGTTGCCGGTTTACGATCGACCGATGATCTTTTACCCCATCCAGACCTTGGTGAATGCAGGCGTCACGGACATTCTCCTGGTTACAGGAGGCCACAGCGCGGGTGACTTCCTGAGGCTTCTTGGCAATGGCAAGGATTTTGGCCTCAAGCACATCAATTACACCTATCAAGAGGGAGAAGGCGGGATCGCGGATGCCCTCCGCCTGGCGGAGCATTTTGCGGACGGTGGGCCGATCTGCGTGGTCTTGGGTGACAACATCATTGAGACTAACATCATCCGCGCCTGCGAGGAATTCGCCATGCGGCCTCAGGGCGCCCGCATTATCTTGAGGGAAGTTTCCGATCCCGAACGGTTCGGCGTGCCCGTGTTCGATGGCGACAGGATCGTTCGTATTGAGGAAAAGCCCAAAGAACCAAAGTCTCGCTTCGCGGTGATCGGCATCTACATATATGACGAGACGGTCTTCGACCGAATCCGGCGGCTGCGTCCCTCGGCGCGCGGTGAGCTGGAAATAACCGACGTCAACAACCAGTACCTGGAAGAAGGCACCCTGTCCTATAGTGTGTTAGAGGGATGGTGGACCGACGCGGGCACGTTCGACTCTCTGCTGCGTGCCAATAACCTCGTCGCGCAGGACGGGGCCAACAAGGTG